>JAHIVS010000147.1 GCA_018816605.1 Pseudomonadota bacterium | reverse complement strand
CCGCCGATGGTGCTTCTTTTCTTTTCGGTTCGTTCTGTTTGTTCCATGCCGCCTGCAAATGCTTTTTCAATGGCGGCACTGATCTGCTGGGCGTCAAAGGGTTTGGGTACATGGCCGTTTCCCCCTGCTTCCCTGATGCTCAGCTGCTGGCCCTTGTCGGATTGGGCAGTGGCCATGATAAAGGGCAGGTTTTTGAACTCGTCGGTTGCCCGGAGTGCCTGTAAAAATTCCATGCCGTCCATCTGGGGCATGTTCCAGTCACTGACCACAAGATCCGGTCGCTCATCCTTTACTTTTTCCAATCCATCGGCACCATTGACGGCCATGACAAGATTTGTATATCCGGCTTTTGCCAGGATCTGCTTAAACATCATGCGCATGGTTCCCGAGTCATCTGCCACCACTATTTTTATGTTTGGATCTACCGCCATAAAAAACTCCTTAAGATAATTATAGGATCATATTTTTAAATATTTTATTCATTCCAGGACCGGTTGAATTTATGCTGGAGTCTTTGGAAGAAACGGTCCAGAATAAAGCCCAAAATTCCAATGGCAATTATCATTGCCATGAGCTTATCATATTCCATGGTATCCCTTGCATCATTTATAAGATATCCCAATCCGCTGGAAACCCCTAAAAATTCCGCAGGAACCAGAACAATCCACGCCACCCCCAGTGCCAGTCTCAGACTGGTCAGCATATGGGGCAAAGAAGAGGGTATCACAATGGTCAAGATCAGCTGGGTGTTCGTTGCCCCCTGGTTCAACGCCATTTTAATCCACTGGGGATTAATATTTAAAACGCCAATGGTTGTATTTAATATTATAGGACAAATGGTGGCCATTACAATCAAAAAATAGACTGCCGACTCAAAGCTTGCAAATAAAAGCAATGCAACGGGCATCCAGGATAAGGGGCTGATCATCCGAATAAATTGGAGGGGAGAGTAGGAAAGACCCCTGAATTTGGGATAAAAGCCCATGAAAATCCCCAGGGGAAATCCGATCGTTGCCGCCAGAAAAATTCCCACAAGAATTCGTCTAAGGCTTGAAAAAACGGAAATCCAGAATCGGCTGTCCTGGAATGCATCCATGAGGGCTGCCAGGGTCGGGCCCGGTAAAAATCCTTTGAACTGGGAATACTGGGGCCGGGTAAACACAAGGCCGGTCACCAGCAACCAGATACCGACGAACAGGGCAAGACCGAGAATTTCATATTTCCAGCCAAAGGCCATGCGGCCGAAAATTGAATTTAATTCAACCTGTCTGGAATCGGGATATACAAATCGGTTAGTTGATTTCAACGATCTCTTCCCTTGAAAATGGTGTTTCGATGTTACAATCGCAAAAGGTGTGAATGCCGCCCATTTCATCCATGGCTTTTCTCACAAAGGAATCATCCACCAGTTCCGCGGTTGCACGGCCGGCATCCAGGGATGCAAGAAAATCTGTGTCGCCTTCCACCCGGGTTTTTTTCATCTGCTCCACAATGAAACGGGTGGCAGAGGGGAAGGGAAAGGGTTGGAAACCGATTCTTTCCACATTCCAGTCCGGATGAACCAGTTCCGTTTTTTTAGGGGGTTCAAAAACCCGTGCCAGAACCGATTCCGGAACCGGAAGATATCCTTCGCCGTCGCGGCTGAGCAGATGGGCGGTTTCTTTTGGATTCTTCTGGCACCAGGCCTGGGCGCGAACAACGGCATTTACGGCTTTTTGCACCACAACACGATTTTTGTTAATAAAGGATTCGGCGGCAACAATAACGCAACAGGGATGGTTTTTCCATATGTCTCCGGAAAATCTCATGATCCGGGCATTGAATTTTTCCTGGGCCAGGGCGTTAAAAGGGTCGGCCACAATAAAGGCGTCGATTCTTTTTCCCAGAAGGGCTGGCGGCATGTCCGGCGGCGACAGAACAAACAGGTTGACTTCGTTTGGGGCAAGCTTGGCCGACTGGGGTTTGATCACCGGGACCAGTCCCTGGGTTCGGATGCCCATTTGCAAGATGAGGTTGTGCATGGAATACCAGGACGGCACGGCCACCTGCTTGCCGCCAAGGTCCAGAAAATTAAAAATTTCCGAATCGCCTCTGACGGTTACGGCGCTGCCATTTGTATGGTCCCAGGCAAGCACTTTTACGGGGTTTTTTTGTTTAAAGCGCATCCACACCGGTATGGGAAACAGCATATGGGTGAGGTCGAATTTTCCGGCCAGAAAGGATTCGGTCAGTATTTTCCAGGACCTTACCATAACAGGCCTTTCAACCTCAAGCCCTTCCTGGGCAAAATAGCCAAGTCCGTGGGCCACAAGGAGCGGGGTCGCATCGGTTATGGGCAGATACCCAAGCTTCAAGGGGGGCTGCTGGGCAAATGCTGAAACCAAACCGGGCAGAATCAGGCCGGAGCAGGTTGCAGCAGCGGTTTTTAAAAAATTTCGTCGGGACCGATTTTTCATATGTTTCCCCTCCAGAACCATATCACAACACGCTTCTTTTGGCCAGGTAGGCGTTTTTGAATCGTTTCAGGATTTTGTTCCGTATCTCCTTAAATCTGGGATGGTTTCTGTTCCTTGGATAGTCTTCTTTTATTTCAAAGGTATCCGTGATATTGGCAGGTTCCCCTCCCAGAAGAATAATTTTATTGCCCAGAAAAATGGCCTCATCAATGTCATGGGTGACAAATACAGCGGTAAATTGTTCTGACATCCATAAATTGACCAGCTCTTCCTGGATATGGGCCTGGGTAAAGGTGTCCAGGGAGGCAAAGGGCTCATCCAGAAGGAGGGCCCTGGGATGGCCCACCAGGGCCCGGGCAAGACAGACCCGCTGGGCCATGCCCAGGGACAGCTGGCCGGGCTTTGATTCAGCAAATCCGACGATTCCCATTATTTCAAGAAATTGATTTACCCGGTAGTCCAGTTCTTCCGTATCCCCCCTTATTTTACATCCATAGGCCACGTTTTCCCTCACATTGAGCCAGGGAATCAGGGCCGGCTGCTGAAAGAGCATGGAACGGGAGGGGTGTATCCCAAATATTTTCTGGCCGTCCACATAGATGGAACCGGATGTCGGGCTTTCGAGTCCTGCCAGAAGATTTAAAAGGGTGGTTTTCCCGCACCCGGATTCTCCCAGAATAATTACAAAATCGCCTGCTTCAATGGAAAAGGAAATGTCCTTGAGCACAATGTGATCTGTTGTTTTGGGACGTCGGTATGCTTTGGTTATCCGTTCAATATCAATTTTCACAGGTTGGTTTCCGTTACAGCCTTTATCGCATATGTATCATCCACAAAGGCATCCAGATCAATGGTCCGGGGCAATATTCCCATGGTCTTGTTCATATAGGTTTGAATGATATCCAGTTTTTTTCTGTCCGGCAATAATTTTTGAGGATTAAAGTCAATGCCGATATTGAAAAGGGCGCGCCTGGCAATATTTTCTTTTTGACCCAGAAAGTTTTGGACACAATCCAGTATGGTGTCTTCAGCCTGGGAGTCCAGGCGCCGGGCGGACTGCAAAAAAAGACGAACCAGTTCTTGAATGGCCGTGCCATGGGACTGGCAAAAGTCTGCTTGCATCACAAAGCTGCAGCAGGGATGATCCTTCCACAGACTGTCAGAGGTGCAAAGCATGTCTGCCCCTCTCTCTTTCATGGCCTGGCTGCCATAGGGTTCGGGAACCATGCAGGCCCCAATATCCATCTCTTCGTCGTTTTTAAGCATTTGGGGTACAAGAAAGGGGCTGGCAGTCTCTATCCTGATTTTGCCGGGTGCTGTACAGGGAGTGTCGGGGGGGGAAAGTGTTAAATTTGCTGCCCCCAGAAGCTTATGGATCAGCAGGTGTTCAACGGACAATTCATGGGGAATCAAAACGGTTTTTCCCTTCAGGTCCCCAAGATTTTTGATCCCGGCATTCCTGTTTTTCACCAGTACACTGCCGGATCTGTGGACAAACATTAAGAGGCGGATATCAAGTCCTGCGGCAAACAGGTCCATTGCCAGGGGAGTCGTCATGAACGCGCCGTCAATATCGCCCAGCCTCAAGCTCTCACCCATCTGTCCCCATGAATTCATGGGGATGTTCTCAAGAGCCGCGTGTTGCAATGACGCTTCATTGGACCCAAGCCGAAAAACCGCATCTCCCAGAATCAGGTGATCAATTATTTTCAAATGTCCGATGCGAATTGTCTGAGTTTTCCCCATTAATACCCCATTCTTAAGATCTCTTGGTATTAATACTCTGCCATAAAATCAGGCAGATGTAACAGGACCATTAGTATCACAGGCACCAAATCTTGGCAAGGTTATTAACCATTACCGCTTGATATGGAAAGGTAAATGTTATAAAACAGACGGCAATAAAAACAAAAGAAAATACACTGCCATGAATACCGATTCTCAAAAACCCGTTGCCCTGGATTATTTTTTAAAACCCGGATATATATATCTGCCGGAAAAACCCACGGTTATATCCACGGTGCTTGGATCTTCGGTCTCTGTGAGTCTTTATGACAGAACCAGAAAGATGGGCGGGATGAATCATTTTCTGTTTCCCCAGGTTGATGCGGGCGAGCAGACGACCGCTTTGTATGGCAATATTTCTGTTGTGACCCTGATCCGAATGATGCTGGAAAACGGGTCCGATCTGTCAAACCTGGAAGCCCAGTTGTTCGGGGGTGCTCATAACCCCACCGTTTGCCCCCGGGATATCGGGGAAGACAATGTGAGGACTGCCAGGAATATTTTAAACCAGAAACAGATCAGAATCAGTTCAGAGGATGTGGGAGGACAATTGGGCCGGAAAATTGTATTTAATACCCTTAACAATGAAATTTTGATCCTGAAGGTGGACCGGCTCAGGGATTCAGACTGGTACCCCTATGAGGATGGACGGTAAGTTAGCTGGCAGACGTTGCTAAAGTCGGCCTTTGCGGATGATCGCCACCAAAAGCCATATCCCCATCATGGCAGCAGCGATGAATCCGGCTATCCCAATGAAAGAGACCCCAAAGACCCGGGGTGGAATATTTGAATTGAGTACAATGGCAGAGCCCAAAATCAGAGCTGCGATGATGATGGAAAAAGAGATCCTGTTGCTGGTCTGGTCCTGGGTCACCATCAGTCGATCGAGCCCTTCAATTTTTACCCTTGTTTTGAGTTTTCCTTGTTTTGCCATGGAAATCAGGTCGCTTGCATCTCCGGGCAGGGTCTTTAGCAGTTTATAGGATTCCCTTACAATATCCATGACATCCCCGGCAATGCGGGAAGGGGAGAATTTTAAATATTTGGCAGCCATTACATGGGGAATGGCATGGCCGATACAATCAAAATCAGGGTCCAGTTTTCTGGCCACCCCTTCAATGGAGACAAAGGCCTTCAGCATTAAAAAGAGGTCCGGTGGAATTCTGAGGCCGTGGGAGGCGCAGATTTCTAAAAAATCATTGACCATGCGGCTGGTTTTGATCTCTTTTAAGGCACGGGACAGGTGGGTTGCGATAAACAAGGCAATGTCTTTTTCAAGGTGCGCCATATCCGGCAGATTATCGTAGTCAAAAAGATCGCAGAGAAGCCGACACACAAGCTTTGTGTTGCCGGATGCAAGGGCATGAATCAGGTCCACAAATATCTCCCGGGTGGTGTTGTCTAAAAACCCGGTCATGCCGAAATCCACCGGACAGATCTGGTGATCGTCAAGGATAAAAATATTTCCCGGGTGGGGGTCGGCATGGAAGAATCCATGTTCAAATATCTGTTTCAAAATAAAGTCGGCCCCGTGCCGGGTGATTATTTTTCGATCAAGGCCTGCCTTTTCAATGGCCTCAATATCATCGGCTTTGATTCCCTGGATTAATTCCATGGTCAAAACCCTTTCGCTGGAGGCTTGTCTGTGGACTCTGGGGATATGGATGATGGGGTCATCGGCAAATTGCCTTGCCATCTGCTCCATGGCGGCAGCTTCGATGGTGTAGTCCAGTTCTTTTTCAAGGGTTCTGGCAAATTCTTCCACTATTCTGACCGGCCGGAATCTCGCTGCCTCCTCAATGTTTTTTTCCATGATGGTTGCCAGGTGATGGATGATTTCAAGGTCCGCTTCAATGGTTTTCCGGATGCCGGGCCGCTGGATTTTAACGGCCACCGGGTCATTGGTATTGAGCCTGGCCCTATGGACCTGGCCGATGGATGCTGAGGCAAAGGGGGTTTCATCGATCTGACGAAAAACCTCCGTATGGGGTTTGCCAAATTCCGAGGCAATGATGTGGGAAACCTGTTCAAATCCAAAACAGGGAACGCTGTTCTGGAGCTTTGCCAGCTCCGAGGTAAGGGCCACGGGAATCAGGTCCGGTCGGGAGGAAAGAACCTGGCCCATTTTTATGAAGGTTGGGCCAAGTTCTTCCAATGCCATCCTGATCCGCTGGTTCTTAGACAATTTGGCAACGCGCTCATGGGGTGTGGTAAAGGGAATCAGCTTCAGGCCTGATTCAATATACCGGTCAATCTTCATGGCCTCCAGGATATTTTCAAATCCGTATTTGAAAATAATACCCAGAATCTGCTGGTATCGGATCAGATGCCGATAGCGTTTGCCGACCCTGCCTATGGTTTTAAAGCTGAGCATAAAAAAGCTGGGGCTATTCTTTTTTTTGTTCGGCTATTTGATTTGTCAGGCTGTCAATCCGTTGATTCAGGGTTTTAATGTCTGAGCGGGTCGGCAAATCCAGTTTGGTTAATATTTTTTCAATGATCGCCTCCATTTTTTTATCCAGGCCGGATTTGGCATCCTCATACTTTTGCTGGCACTCATCAAGAAACTGTTTTGCCTCTGACTGATTCATCTTGGACTGTTCGGCAAATTCCTTTGCCAGTTCCTCGATTTCACTTTTGGATCTCAGGGCCAGTCCCACACCGGTTAACAGGCTTTTTTTTATGTAATCAAGCATTTGTTCTCCCTGTTTTTATTATTTTGAACCAAAGGAAACATCTTGCATATCCTCTACACAGCTGTCCCCTTCCAGAATGGCATCCATCTTACCATAGGCCTGGGGCAGAAGGGTAGAAATAAAAAATCTGGCGGTTGCCAGTTGTCCTGCATAAAAGGCGGCATCCTTGTTTTGGGCAGCTTTGGCAGCAACGGCTTGTTTGTCGAGGCTTCCTACTTTTTTGGCAAGTTTTACGGCGGCAATGCCGGCCCGCCACAAGTGCATCCAGGCAAAGGTGACATCGCCTGTGACTTCCAGAAATGGGTGGGCAAAGGCATAGGCATTTAAAGCCTGGTCAGATCTGGAACGCTCACCAATAACCGTTGCCAGGGTTTCCAGGCGGGAGACGGCATGGGCAACTTTGGCGGTCAGGTCTTCAACGCCGTTGATTTCTTTGGTCTCCTGGATGGTCTTTTTAATCTGGGCCAGAAAATACGCAAAAGAACGTCCCTGGTTCATGGAAAGTTTGCGGCCCAGAAGGTCCATGGCCTGGATGCCGTTGGTGCCTTCATAGATCATGAAAATTCTGGAATCCCGCATGAGCTGCTCCACGGGAAACTCCTTCACGTAACCATATCCGCCGTAAATCTGTACCCCGTGGGAGCAGACTTCCAGCGATTTGTCCGTGACATAGCCTTTGACAATGGGGGTTAAAACTTCTATCAATGCAGCGGTTTCATTTTTTAATGTCTCATCTTCGGTGGTATGGACAATGTCCGAGCATTTTCCATAATAATAGAGCAAAGACCGCATGCCTTCGGTATAGGCTTTCATGTTGAGCAATTGGCGTTTGACATCCGGGTGCTGGATAATGGCGACATTTTCGGCCGATGCATCCTTGCCTGCGGTCAAATGCCTTCCCTGGATTCGGGTCCTGGCATATTCCAGGGCGTACATATAGGATGCGGACGCCACGGCAAATCCCTGCATGCCGACAAAGGCCCGGGCTTCATTCATCATCTTGAACATTGCTGGCATGCCCTTGTTCTCTTCTCCCAGCAGGGTGCCGATGCACTCTCCTTTTTCCCCCAGGGAAAGGGAGGCTGTGGCATTGCCGTGGATGCCCATTTTTTCTTCAAGTCCTGTGCAGACCACGTTGTTAAACGCCCCCAGGCTGCCGTCGTCGTTCACCAGAAATTTGGGGACCAGGAACAGGGAAATTCCCCTTGTTCCGGCGGGGGCCCCTTCGATTCTGGCCAGGACCGGATGGATGATGTTTTCACACAGGTCATGCTCCCCTGCCGAGATAAAGATTTTGGCCCCCTGGATGGCGTAGGTGCCGTCGGCTCGTTTGACGGCTGTTGTGGTCAGGGCCCCCACGTCGGATCCGGCCTCGGATTCGGTGAGCAGCATGGTGCCGCCCCACTGGCCTGCAAACATTTTTTTCATATACAGCTTCTGCTGGGTCTCATCTCCAAAGGCTTCCACCAGTTTTGCCGCCCCATGGGTCATTCCGTAATAGAGCATAAAAGCGGAATTGGCACCCACCATATACTCAAGGGCGGCACACCCAACTGTTTTTGGAATGCCCTGACCTCCCACGGCAGGGTCGTCACACATGGCCAGCCATTCTCCTTCACAATAAAGCTTCCAGGCCCGCTTAAACGAGTCAGGAACCGTGACTTTTCCATTCTCCAGCTTGCACCCGATCTCATCCCCATCTTTGAAAGTGGGTAGAATCTCTTTGATGGCAAGGGTTCTGGCTTCGGAAACAATCAGGTCAACGGTTTTTTTATTAAACTCTTCAAATAATTGGTGGTCAACCATTCCAATCTGTTCGTGCAATACAAAATCTACATCTCGTCTGTCTGCGATAAGCTGTGCCATATGAAAATCCTTAATTTCGGGTAAATATTAATTTTGATATTACGAATTATATTCTTATTTTTCCTAAGCAAAATTACGCCGATTGTCAATATCTGGTCTGTAAAAAGTTTGGTAAGTTCAAACCAGTTTCAATCCGATTTAAAAAATTACCAACCAATAGAAAATGAAGTGGATTTTTTTTTACTGTGAAATAAAGGCATTGGGACCCAATAATTTGGCGTAGGGTAAAAAAAATATTGATTTCTATGGTGATTCATATGATGCTATAAAATCATTTTTTGGATAGATTCTAATATTTGGGTGTGATACAGGAGAATCATGTTTGTTAAATGCTGGGGTTCCAGAGGATCAATATCTGTATCGGGAAAGCAATATGTCAAGTATGGCGGTGATACGACCTGTATTGAGATTCATGCGAAAACAGGGCAGATTGTTATCATTGATGCGGGAACCGGAATCCGCCGCCTGGGAAAATCCTTGCTTGGACAAAAAAAATCTGCCTACACCCTTCTGCTGACCCATACCCACTGGGACCATATCCTCGGTATTGCATTTTTCAAACCCCTTTTGTACAGCAAAACCCGGATGGTCTTTCAGGATAGAGACTTTGCGGGCATTGATACAAAAGGCGTGCTGGAGCAGGTCTTAAGGCCCCCCTTTTTTCCGGTTGAACTTGCGGATCTGCAGGCCGATATCCGGTTTGATTCCACTTTGAACGGCAGTTTTCAGATCGGTTCCCTGACCATTGATATGATTCCCACAAGCCATTCCGAAGGGAGTATGGGGTACCGGTTCACAGAGGATGGGAACCGGTTTGTTTTTTTGACGGATAATGAACTTGGGTTTTCCCATCCCCAGGGCCGGAAGGTGGAAGACTATATCAAGTTTGCAGAAAATGCCGACCTTTTGCTCCATGATGCCGAATATACCCATGATGAATATGCCAGAAAAACCGGCTGGGGACACTCGTCCATCCCCGATGTACTGGATTTTGCTGCAAAGGCCTGTGTCAAGCGACTGGGTCTGATTCATTTAAACCAGGACCGCTCCGACGATGAAATGGACGCCATCGTAAACGACTGCACCCACTTTTTAAAGAACAATCACCATTCCATGGATTGTTTTGCCGTTCCCTACGATTTTGAAATCACCCTTTGACCTTTTAAACTCTTTCCCAGGATATTCCCCCAACATGAATCAACAGTCCCGTTCGTCCTCAGTCCATATCTTTCGTACCATGCTATCTTGGAAAATGCTGGTTATGTTTTTTTTCGGGTTTTCCTCAGGTTTTCCCTTTTATATCATCAAGGATGTTTTAAAATTATGGATGACTGAGTCAAATGTGGATTTGGCAACCATCGGCCTTTTTTCAGCACTGGGCCTGCCCTATACGCTCAAGTTTGTCTGGTCTCCTTTGATGGATGGATATGTGCCCGGATTTCTGGGCCGGAGAAGGGGATGGATACTTATTGCCCAGATCGGACTTTTGATCAGCATTGCAGTGATGGGGCAATTTGATCCGGCCACATCCCTTGTCTGGATAGTGGTCATGGCCCTGGCGATCAATTTCTTCGGGGCGAGTCAGGATATCGCCCTGGATGCCTTCCGCCGGGAATATTTGACCTGCGATGAACTGGGGTTTGGTACAGGGGTCTGGATGAATGCCTGGCGGCTGGGCATGTATGTTTCTGTCGGCCTTTCCCTGCTCACCCAATGGGGGCTTTCCTGGGGCAGTATCCATATTCTGCTGGCATTGATGATGGGAATCGGTATTGTCACCTGCCTTCTGGTTGGCGAACCAGATGTGGAAAAAGGTCCGGCCCGTTCGTTGAAGGAGGCAGTTGTGGCGCCCTTTATGGAGTTTTTCAAACGCCACGGAGCCCTTCTGGTGCTCTCGTTTGTCCTTTTGTATAAAATCGGGGACAATATGGCAGGCGCCATGACCATCCCCTTTATCCTGAAAATGGGATTTTCAAAAACCGAATACTTTGTCATTGTAAAGGGTATCGGCATGTTCGGGCTTTTTGGCGGGGTGCTGTTGGGGGGGTCCATCATGATCCGGCTGGGCATTGCAAAATCCTTGTGGGTGTTTGGTATTTTACAGGCCGTGTCAACGGCTTTGTTTGCAGGCCTGGTCATGGTGGATCACACATCCTCCCTGTGGATAAACTATCGCCAGGTGCTGTTGGCAGGAGTTGTGGGGTTTGAATTCTTTGCCACGGGGCTTGGCCAGGCAGCCTATGCCACCTATATGGCCATCCAGACCAACAAACGGTTTACCGCGACACAATATGCTCTTTTGACAAGCCTAATGGCGGTCCCTGGGGTGTTTGCAGCATCCATTACAGGGTATATAGCCAAATACCTTGGCTGGGATATTTTTTATCTGGCCTGTGCCGTGATTGCCATTCCCGGTATGATTCTACTGGTAAAAATAGCTCCCTGGAATGCCAGCAACCAGGCCCT
>JAHIVS010000146.1 GCA_018816605.1 Pseudomonadota bacterium | reverse complement strand
CCTCCAGGCATTGGGACAGGCCGGGATAGAGGTCCCCAATTCCTGTTTTATCACCCGGAAAACAAGTTTTTTAAAGGCCGTTGACCTTCTGGGAGGGTTTCCCGTAATTGTCAAACAAGTGGACGGCATGGGCGGAGACGGGGTTGCAAAGATGGATACCCGGGACCGGGCGGAAAATTTTCTTGACCAGCATCTTAATCCGTTGAAGGGCATGGTGGTTCAGCAATTTATCCCGCCTGAAGGCCGGAAGGATGTGCGAATGCTGGTGATCAACGGTCGTATGGCGGCTGCCATGCTCCTTGAGCCACCTGCCGGAGATTTCAGGGCCAATATCCATCAAAATTCCAGGGCAAGGGCCCTTGATCCGCCGGAAGAATGGAAACAGCTTGCCCTTAAAGCATCCAGGGCCTGTTGTCTGGAGATTGCCGGGGTGGACATGATCGTGGAAAAAACGGGTCGCCCCCTTGTGGTTGAGGTCAATTTTTCTCCGGGGTTCAAGGGGCTGGAAGCCGCAACCCAACTCGATATTTCCCAACAGATTATTGTCCATGCCCTGTCGGTTGCCCTGGACAAAAAAAACAGAGCGGTTAACCCAATGGAAATAAGAAAAAGAGCCCATGAAAATACTTGATTTAAATTTGGCCCGGGAGTCTGGGTTTGTTACGGCATCTGCCCGGGTGATCTTTGAAGAGTGTGCCCGGCCTGAAAAAGAGGTGTTCATTAAAACCCCCCTCCAATTTGCATCCGGGTTTGAGGCCAACCCGGATGCGTTTCTGGTGGGATGCCTTTTGCCGGCCCTGCATCTGGGGGAGAAAAGAATTTTTATGGACCAAAAAATTTGTCCGTTTCTCAAAGAAGGGCTTGGGGTGGCCATGAAGATTCTGTCCCATTGGACAAAGGGCCGGTATGCCCCCATAGGGATTGAGGCCAAAACAAGGGAAGGCGTGGCGATTCTAAGCCCTCCCCGGACCGGGATGGTGATGTCCGGTGGCATGGATTCCCTTGCCGCCCTTCGGCTAAACCGCCTGAATTATCCCAAGGGGCATCCGGGGTATGTAAAAGACAGTTTTTTTCTCCATGGTTTTGATATCGGCGGTGTGGAAGAACGGGGGAGCAAGTACCATGTGTTTGACAGGGCCATGGAAGCAATCTTGAAGATCACCCGGGATGCCGGCACGAGCCTTGTTCCGGTCTATACCAATATCCGCCATTTGTGTGATGAACGGGAACTCTGGCTGGACTCTTTTTTCGGGGCGGTTCTGGCAGCCATGGCCCATACCTTTGGCAACCGGATAAACCTGATGTTTGTCGGGTCATCCTATGATATCCCCAACCTGCATCCCTGCGGTTCCCATCCCCTCCTGGACCCGGAATATTCAAGTTATGGGCTGAGAATCAGACATAGGGATTATGAAATGTCCCGCCTTGAAAAAATACAAATCGTCTCCCAATGGGATACGGCATTTCAGAATTTCAGGGTCTGCCTTGCCAATGTCCCGGACCGACTCAATTGCGGGAAGTGTGAAAAATGTGTCCGGACCATGACCGAATTGACAGCTCTCGGCCTGTTGCACAAAACCCGGGCCTTTTCAGCCGATGAGGTGACCCCTTGGGATATTGAACAATTTGATATTACCATCCGGGTTCGGCCTCCCTTTTATAAACCCCTGATTCCCCTGCTCCGGCAGAAGGGCAGGAAGGACCTGGCCGACACCATTCAACGACTTTTAAAAAAGGCACCATGAAAAAAATAGTGATATTGGTGGTCCTGGCGAACCTGTTGGGAGCATGGGGCACTTTTTTTTATTTTGAATTTGTCCTTCCGTCCACCGGAAACAATCCGGGTATCCCGGAATATTATGATGCCCTGTCTTTTCTGGCAGGTATGGCAATTTTGCTTGCCCTGGGATTTTGTCTGTTCAAAAGAAAAGCAATCCGAACCCTTTTTACGGTGGCCGACGGCAGGCAGGACATATCCGCATTGGATCCTTCCATGGTTTTCCATCTTCAAAGGGGAGCCCTTCAGTTTCCCATGGTGGTTACGGTGATTTCCTTTCTTTTATGGAATCTGGCCGGTTTCATGTTCGGTTTCCTGGATCCATTGCTCCAGGCACGAATTTTTAATCTGGCAACACCGGATCTGGTCCTCTGTCTGCGGCAGTTTCTCGGTATCATTCTTCTTGGCGGCGGCATAACCTGCATGGTTCTTTTTTTTGTTCTGGAAAATGCCTGGCGGTCTTATATCCCTCGGTTTTTCCCCGAAGGCCATTTAAACCGGGTGCAGCAGGTGTTTAAAATCAGTGTCAGAAAACGGTTTTTGGTGGTCACCCTGGGGATCATTCTGATTCCGTTGCCCATCATTATAACCACTGTTGTTGCCAATATTCGCCAACTTCACCTGGCCGATGAACTGACCCGAAGCCACCTGATCACTTCCCTTTACTGGGAGTTGCTGTTTATTTCCACGGATTTGCTGGCCATTGCATTGGTTTTGGCCTATTTTTTGTCAAAAAGCATATTAACCCCTTTGCTGGGAATTAAGAATGCCATCAAGGCGGTTGCAAACAATGACCTTGATACCCGGGTGGCAATCGTGTCCAACGATGAGCTGGGGGACGTGGCCCAGGGAATAAATGCCATGATCATCAGCCTGAATGAAAGCCGTCGGGTAAGAGATTCCTTTGGCCGGTATCTGGGCCGGGAAATCGGCGAAGAGATTTTGTCGGGTAAAACCGACATGGAAGGCGAGATGAAACGGGTTACCCTGCTGTTTTCTGATCTTCGGAATTTTACCGGCCTTGTGGAAAAAAATCACCCCCGCCAGGTGGTTAAAATTCTAAATCAGTATTTTAATGAAATGACCCTGGCGGTTAAAGCCCATAAGGGGCTTATCCTTCAATATGTGGGAGACGAGATTGAAGCTGTTTTCGGGGCACCCGTGGGGTTTGAGGATCATCCGGAAATGGCCGTTCGGGCTGCTCTGGAAATGCGGGAGCGCCTATCGAAATTGAATGTCACACTGGAAGGCCAGGGATTTGAGCCCTTGGCCCATGGTATCGGCATCCATTCGGGAGCTGTCCTTGCCGGCAATATCGGCAGCCGGGAAAGAATGTCCTATGCCCTGGTTGGGGATACGGTGAATACCGCGTCCCGTATTGAAGGACTGACAAAAGTATATGGCACGGACATTATCTTAAGCCAGACCACCCATAATCTTTTAATCGGCTCCTATGACACAAAACAGCTTGCGCCTGTACGGGTAAAGGGAAAAGATGACGATTTGATTGTTTATACGCTATTGTCCTGATCTATCTTCCATACCCCTTATATCGGAAGCGTGCTGGTTTCTATTGGAATTTGGTGTGAAGGTCCCGGATCCGCCGGCTTAATACCGAGCAGATCTGCAGCGCTATCCGGGGAAATTCCATGGCGGTTTCCTTGAATTCCTGCTTATGAAGAATGAGAAACTGGGACGGCTCAAGGGTTCGAATGGTGGCAGATCTGGG
>JAHIVS010000145.1 GCA_018816605.1 Pseudomonadota bacterium | reverse complement strand
TGGGCCTGGGATCGGCCTGCCTGCCCCGGATCTGGTCCTATGAGATCCCGTCCAAATCCGGTCCCTCCCATGCCTACAAAGAGGGAATGAACCCGGTATTCTATCTGAATCCCTGGCTTGCCGATCTGCCCCTGGTCACCCAGTCCGGCTCGGGCATCAATTTTGAAGCCATTGCCGACCTTGCTCCGGACCTGATCATCATCCGCACCGGTTCCTGTTCCCTGGCCGGAGCCACCGATATTCTGGACAAAACCATCCGACTGCTGGAATCTTTGGGGGCACCTCTGGTGGTGCTCCACGGCCCCAACACCTTTGACCATCCGGATATCGCCACCATGGGCCGGGAAATCCGACTGCTGGGGCAGGTGTTCCGCCAACAGGCCCGGGCCGATGCCCTGGCCGAATTTTTATTGCAGTCCGTGGACATGGTCCGGGCCCGCACGGCGGACATTGCAACCTCAGACCGGAAAACGCTTTTGCTGCTGGGACTGTCGCCCAAAGCCCGGGGCAAAGGGGGCGCCGGCCATGTTAAGGGGCAGGACACCCTCCAGAGCTATCTTCTCGACCAATTTGTCCATGCGGACAATGCCTACTCAGGCAAAGGCGCCTGGAATATTCTCAACACCGAACAATTGCTCTCCCTTGACCCGGATGTGATCGTACTGGTCACGGCCTGGGGCTATCATCCGCCGGTCGAGCTGTACGAAGCCCCCTATTACCAGAATCTGACAAATATGAAGGCGGTTCAAAACCGGGCGGTTTCCACCCTGCCCTGGACCCCCTGCAACTGCGAAAAAAGACTGGAATACCCCATTGACGTCATGGTCATGGCCAAGGCCGCCTATCCGGAGCGGTTCAAGGATATCCGGCTGTGCCACTGGCTGACCCAATTTTACATGAACGTATACCAGATTGACCGGCCCACAGCCCAAAAGCTGATATCCTGCCAGTGGATGGACTGGGCCTGCGAAGAGGAGAAATAATGAACACCCAGGATAACAAAAGAAAAGAATTTTTTAACCACCACGCCCAGGGCTGGCTTGCCGCCCATTATAAACGCCCGGAAACCGATCGGTTCGATCTTCATTCCGACCGGATCAAACAGATCGTCTCAACCCTGGCCCTTGAACCGGACAGCCAGGTTTTAGATGTGGGATGCGGCAGCGGGGTGCTGGTGCCCTATCTGCTGGCCCACCTGTCCGACCAGGGCCGGCTGTTTGAAATGGACTATGCCCGGGAAATGATCCGGGAGAATAAGATCCAGCATAGGGATGACCGAATTACCTTTATCTGTTCCGATGTCCTGGACATGCCCTTTGAACCGGCTATTCTGGATGCGGTGATCTGCTTTGCCTGTTTCCCCCATTTTCAGCAGCCCGAAAGGGCGCTGGCGCGGATGGCCGAAAGCCTCAAACCTGGCGGCCGCCTGACCATCTCCCATCTCATGTCCTCAGAAGAGCTGGCCGACCACCATACCTCCCACACACCGGTGTCCGGCGACACCCTGCCGCCCAGGGAAACCATGACCGGGTTTGTCCGGGACAGCGGCCTTGACATCACAGCCTTTGAGGACCGGCCCGGTCTGTATCTTTTATCGGCCATCAAATGCCCGTCAACCTGACAAGCGGTGTTTGACAAAGAAACACTGCAATCACTATCAAGCAAAACAAATTGACTCTTTAAGAAAGGAAATGCACATGAAACTTCGAAACATCTGTTTTTATCTGATACCAGCCCTGCTGTTGTTTTTAACAAGCGTCTCCATAGCCCCGGCAGAGGAAAAAAATGAACCGGTCACTATTTTAGAGGAGATGACGGTGACAGACCGGCCGATCATCCAGACAAACCAGACCGATACCTTTGGCAGCATGAAAACCGTGATAACCCAAGACCAAATTTCCGACCTCAATGCCCAGGACCTGGAAACCGCACTCAAACTGACCCCCGGGGTCAGCATGTCCCGGTTCAATCCGGTGGGCTCCTTTGGCGGGGCTGACGGGGGCGGGGTGTTTATCCGGGGCATGGGGTCCAGCCGGCCCGGTGCCGAAATCAAAATGCTGGTGGACGGCGCCCCCATGTTCATGAGTGTCTGGAACCATCCGTTGCTGGATCTGATGTCCATTGACGCAAGCAACGCCATTGAGGTCTACAAAAGCCCCCAGCCCCAGTACTTCGGCAATGCCGTGGGCCTGGTCAACATCCTTCCCAAACGCAAAACAGACCCGGGGTATTTCACCTCGGCCCAGGCCGCTTTCGGAAGTTATGACACCCATGTTGCCAAAGCCGAGCATGGCGGCAACACCGGGGGATGGGATTATTATCTCGGCGGTGCCTTCCGGGAATCCGACGGGCACAGGGACCATGCCGACGGTGAGCTTAAAAACATGTACGGCCGTATCGGCAGGCAGCTGTCCGACAATTGGGACCTCACCGTGTTCAGCCTGATCAACGATAACTGGGCCAATGACCCGGGGGTGGAAGGGGCTGCCGCCTCCCTGCGCCAGGGAAAATATGAAACCCGGGCATGGCTGACCACTGCCACCCTGTCCAACCACTATGACACGGCCCGGGGCGAAATCAAGCTCTACCGGAGCAGCGGTGAAGGGGACTGGCTGAACCAGCCCACCAGCACCGCCAATGTCACGGAAAACCTTTACAACGATTTTCTCTTTTACGGCGCCAAAGTCAAGGAAACCATGACCCTTACAAAAGGCGTGACCTTGCTTGCCGGTGCAGACTGGGACTATACTGAAGGTGATTACGACCAGACCTATAGCAACGGTACCGCTAAACGATGGGACGGCGATAATTTTACTATCCTCTCTCCCTATTCCGCCCTGAGCTGGCAGTTGGGGCCTGATGACGGGTTCCATGTCACCCCGTCGGCAGGAATGCGATTTTATGATCACAGCCAGTATGACAATGAATGGGCGCCCCATGCCGGGATCACAGCGGCCTTCGGCCCCTGGGAAGCCCACCTGGGCTATGCAAGGGGGGTGGTCTATCCCGGACTTGAAGTGATTCTCATGTCCGAGGCCGTGTTACCGGCCCTGGGCAACTCCTGGAAAGATCTGGACCCTGAGGTGGTGGACCATTATGAGATGGGTATTTCCATTGCCCCCTGTCCCCAGGCTCTGTTTGACCTGGTCTTTTTTTACGAAGACGGCAAGGACCGCTATGTGATCGTACCCTTTTCTTCCGGGAAAATGCCCCACTATGACAATGTTGAAACCTTCACCATCCGGGGCCTGGAAGCCACAGCCAACTGGCAGCCTGTGCCTGAGCTGTCCCTGTTTACCGGTCTTACCCTTCTGGACCCGGACCCTTCTGACCTGCCCTATGCACCGGATGTCACCGTGAGTGCCGGTATGAACTGGCGTTTTCTGGAGCGGTTCAAGCTGAGCCTGGATGCCTCCTATGTCTCTTCCGTGCATGTCGGCTCCCAGGTCAGGAAATTGAACACGGACAACAGCACCACGGTTGACGATTTTTTCCTGGTTAACGGGAAAATAAGCTATGCCCTGGATCTGAAGGACACCGCTTA
>JAHIVS010000144.1 GCA_018816605.1 Pseudomonadota bacterium | reverse complement strand
GGGGTGGCTGTTTTTGAATCGTTTGGCAGCGGAGACTAAAGATTGCACGGTCAAAAAAAAATAAAGATAATTTATCTGCTGGGAACCAGTTTCAGCGGATCAACTCTGCTGGGCTACCTTTTGGGCGCATCGCCCCAGGTGTTTAATGCAGGGGAGCTGATGCTGTTTTCAAAGAAAAAACAGATTGGTAAAATTCCCTGTTTTTGCGGAGAAAAGGTGGAAACCTGCGGGTTCTGGCAGCATATGGAGTTGTCGGAATATTGTTTGTATACCAAACCGGATTTGTATACCAAGATGTTGTTGTTGCTGAAACTAGTATGGAATCGCCCCCTGTGCCCAACCATGAAAAAGGGGGAATGGGATGATGCAAAATTCCATACACGGTTAATGGCAAACATGATCCACCAGGACCATGGATCCGCCATCATCGTGGATACGTCCAAAAGTCTTTTCAGGCTGATTTATCTGATTTGCTCCAATGCCTATGATGTAAAAATCGTGTATATCAAACGGGATCTGATGGGCAATATCTCTTCGTTCATAAAAAACAGGGACAGCTTTTTGAAAGGGTTCATGAATTATAAGCTGAACCATTTTTTCATGCCCCTGTATCTGAAACGGCACAAATTGGATTTTTATTTTTTGTCCTACAAAAATTTGTGCGCCCGGCCAAAAGAAGAATTAAAAAAATTGGGCCGGTATGTGGGTGTCGATCTGCCCTATGACCAGGTGATTGCCCATATCCGGAAAAGGACCTTTCATGTGTTCACCGGCAGCAACACCCGGGTTCAATTTAAAGATTTTCAAGGGATCCGGTATGATGAGAGCTGGAAAAAACGGTTGAACCGGTTTCAACAATGGGTGATCCGCTTGGTTGCGACCAAAAGTGAACGGTAAAAAAAGCTGCGGGGAAGCAGTTTGGCGGACATATCAGTCCCGGTTTGAGCGATAGAAGGCAATATTATGATCAATTTTCACAAAGGTCAGCCAGGAGCAGTTGTCCAGATATGCTTTCATTTGTGGGTTTTTATACACCACCCAGATTTTTCTGGGATTTTTTTTTAAAGAAGCCTCAATGTTTGAGATGACCTGGATGAAGATCTCATTGAGAAAGGGGTTGAAAAAATAGGCAATGGTGAGATCGTCGGGGATGGCAAAATCCAGGACATCGGCGTTCACCAACCGGATGTTTTTGCATTTGAAGCGTTTCTGATTATGGGCAATATTTTTTTTTGCAATATCATGGAGATGCCGGGAGATTTCAACGCCGATCACTTTTTTCAGGGGATAGCGGGCCGCAAGATATACCATTTTCCCCTTGCCGGATCCAAAATCAATGAGCGTATCCATCGGTGTGATATGAATGATTTTGTCGATTCTTTTCAGGGTGAGCCAGTTGGAGGGTTCATACCCGCGCATATTCCTGGCATATTCGAAGAAAACCCTTCCCTTTGGTTCTTTGGGGGTATCAATGCCCATATATTTTTCGTACAGGGCCATAATCCAATTTTTAAGCGGTGTCATTAAAGCGTGCATCGTTTTCATTCTAAGAATTTTACAATAATCAGAGGGTAAAGTCCACTTTTTAGGCAGCAACTTGTCAGGCGCTTATGAACGGACCCAATTTAAGAATCGGTGTATCATGTTTTTTTGTTTCCATTTTTGGGGCCCGTAAAAAAGGGCCTGTTTTTTTTCAAACCCGATTTCAATGCATTTTTCAAGGATTGAAATCTTTTTTTGATGCAACGCCAGTCGGGGTTTGTACCCGGCCGTTTGCATGGTGTGAAAGCAATAGGATTCAATCTGCCGGATTTGATTTTGGGTCAGGCGTTCCCGCCATTTGTCCATTGCATGGGAACGGGCCGGTTTTTTTGCCAGCATCTGCCTTGCATAAAAGGGGTCCTGCATGCCGCAGAAGGTCAGGATTTTTTTCAATTCCGGATGGGGGTGGCAGATAAAATGCTCATAGGAGAGAATCAGAAAATTTTTCCGGTTGACGGCATGGGCAAAACTCCATTTAAAATGGATGTCGCAATAAATGGCGGCATAGGCGAGTCGGCGGCCCTTGAACCGTTTGAGCTGGGAGGATACAATCGCCCTGGGGTCCCGCATGAGGACAATAAATCTTGCATTTGGCCAGATGGACAGGATCTGGGGGCACATCTCCGCCCGGAGCATTTTGTTGCCAAAGCAGAGGATGGGGCCGTCCAGTTCGAAGATGTCCCGGACAAGGCCTGCAAAGGATGAATGGGAGCAATGTCGGTCAAACAGAAATTTTCTGTTGCGGTCAATGGCCCGGACCAGCCATTTGTTCTGGTCCTCTCCGCTTTCAATGGCAATGAAGTCGTCCAGAAGGCGGTTGAACCCGGGGAAGGAATCCAGATCGGATCGGTTTCGATAGCATTGCCATCCTTCCAGGGGCAGCTTGCTTTCATAGGAAAGGCGGATCAAAGGATGCTGGTTGAGAAGCGAATGCAGATAGGAGGTGCCACTTCTGGCGGTTCCCACCACAAAAACAGGCTGGGGGTTATTGACCATGAAATCCTCCTTCAAACTGTATGCGGATATTGTCTAAAAAATAATCGGTTTGCTGGTTTTTTTCCGTGGTGTGTAAAATAAGGTTCAAGGCCCTGGCATCCGGTGAAATTTTTACACGGCTTTCCGCCCGGACCCATTGATCTGATCCTGTGCGGTTTTTTTTGATGGTTATTTTTTCATAGGGGGTATTGCTGTAGGCCAGGGAGGCCGGCAGTTCCCCAATTAACTGCGGCAGGTCGTCCCTGGTTTCCATGAGGCTCAGGATGGGGATATCCGTTGCCTTGAGTTTGCGGCTGTATATCTCAAAGCTGATCTGAACGGTTTTGCCCCGGATCACGGACAGGGCATAGGCAGACAGCCTGTGGGCCAGAAAGGTGATGGGGGCCTGGTTGCTTCCCGTGAACAATGGGTTTTCATAGGGATCTCCGCTCATTTTAATCCTGAGGGCCATTCCCTTCCTGTCAGGGGCTTTCTGGATACTCAGGATGGGGGTGCCCTGGGGGGTAGGGTGGGTCAGGTTGCTCCAGGTCCAGTGGACGGGTTTGCCTTGGGTGTCCATGCGTTCAAAATCCCCGTTTTGTACAA
This sequence comes from Pseudomonadota bacterium, assembly GCA_018816605.1. The sequence continues at coordinate 17,624 of JAHIVS010000144.1, read as the reverse complement.
GGGCATATCCGGGCTGGTTTTGTTCCAGTGCCTTTGCTGCGACGGGGTCTCGGTAGGCCAGAAACGAATTGCCGAACAGGGCCAGATAGAATTCTGCCGGGTCATGGGGATTGATGGTCAGGGTGTGGTAGGTCCCCTGGTATTTTTTCAAGTGGGCCCAGTCCACAGGCTCCCAGGAATTCCCGTTGTCCATACTTCTGAATACGCCGGCCCGGTTGACTGCCGCATACACGATAGCGGGCAGAACCGGATTGATGGCCACGGATACGGGCACAAGGGCGTCATCATTGTCCAATATTGGAAAAATTTGGGTTTTTCCCAGAACAAGGGTCCAGTTGCTGCCGCTGTCAAGGGTTCTGTATATCCCGCCCCGATTTTCCGGGCCGTCTGCCACAGCGGCAAAGGCAATATTCGGATTGTTCGGGTGCACGGCCACCTGAACTGCGCCTGCCAGCTCCGGGCCACCCGCCTTTTGCCAGGTGGCTCCGGCATCATCGGACCTGAAGATCCCGCCTGGGTCCATCTGTTTTTTTGCAATTTTTTTCAGGTTCTTTGCTGCCCGGTTTCCGCCTTCGCTGCTGGCGGCAGCATAGAGAATATCGGGTTGGTCCTTGCAATAATCCAGGTTCATCAGGGGAAAGACAAGGTCGGATGAGAGCGTGTCGGCAAGCTTGGCAAAGCTTGTTCCGCTGTCCTGGGAGCGATAGATCCCGGCAATGGGGGGTTGGTCCGGGGCCAGAGAATTGACCAGCACATACACAATTCGGTTGTCGTATCCATTGCCGTCCAGCAGCACCATATCCGTGATCATCCCGTTGGGCAGTCCGTCTTTGGAGGGCATGACCGGGGACCAGTGACGGCCGTTTGTTTGGGTTTTAAACACCATGCCGCAGACACTGTTTTTACCGCCTTTGCCGGACATGCCGTAGAATTGGGTGTCGGGGTGGTCAGGGTCGGCGGCAAATGCGGTACAGGACCCGCTTGTATCCAGCATCTGCCGGCTCCAATAGGCCAGCGAATAAAGGTCCGGATATTGGCTGCTCCAGAGTGCTTTGATCGATTTCCCCCTGTCGTCACTTCGCATCAGACCGGTATCTGAAAATCCCAGATAGACCCGGTTGGGGTTTAATTCATCCCACCAGGCCCTGTAGCTGGTGAGCAGGGTAAGACCATTGCCTTGCCAGGTATTGTCCTGGGGCCGGTACCGGGTGGCTGAAAACTGCCAGGAGGTCCCGCCGTCCCGGCTGGCATACATGTCTCCCAGAAGAAGATGCATGGGATCATCGGGAAGAATAAAAAAATAATCCCGCTGAAATTTGGTCCGGTGCCTGAAGTCCCGGGGCAGGTTCCCTTTGTAATCTGAATTATCAACCAAAAGCCTCCGGGTCAGCCATTCCCAGGTGAGACCCCTGTCGGCGCTTCTGAAAAGACCGGCCCTTCCATGGGAAAAACACCAGACCCATCCAGGTTTTTGGGAATGGGTCCGAAGCAGGGTTACGGAGGGGGGGCCTGGGGCTGCTTTTTGCCAGGTATCGGTATCCAGGTCCCCAGAATAAAGGTCATCATCTGAATTTCCTGCCCACACCCATTGTTTGACAGAATCATAGGACAGGGCCGTCACAGGGGTGTCTGGCAATTGATGAATTTTTTCCCAGGATGCTGCTGTTAGTTCCCGCCGGTATAAACCGTCTTTACCGGCAAGAAAAATATGTTGTTTCCCCTTGTGTTCCGTTGCCAACAGAGGAGATTGGGCAGAAATGTTTTTCTGATGATCCGGCATATTCTGGGGCAAAAGTCCCTGGGAAAAATCGGAAAAGGTGATGCCGCCGTCAAGGCTGATGACAGGGCCCCGGCCCCGGGTGAGCCAGATGAGCGTATCCGGGGGGCCCGTGATGACCAGGCCAAAGACGGTTTGTCCGGCTATCTGTTCGTCTGTCCGGACCAGGCTCCAGCCCACGCCGTCATCTGCAGATTTGAACAAGCCTGCTCCCTTTGGGGAGGAGAACCCTGCATACCAGACACCGGCAACAGACGGATGGGGTACCAATACATCAAGGGTGGGGTGGCCTTCCGGCGCAATTGCCTGAAAGCTTGTTGCCTTGTCTTTGCTTTGCAGCAGGCTTCTGCCCATGTCCGAGCTGACCAGCAGGGTTCCGGTAACCGGGTGCATGGCCACGTCAAGGGTGCCCCCGGACCCTCCCGGTCCCACCTGGCGCCATCGGCCGTTTTCAACCGGGCGCATAAACCGGCCTGGGATTTCCGGCCCGGGTGATTTATCGTGGGGTGAATGCCTGGAAGATGCGGGGATTGGAAATATCAGCTGGGGAGATATGGGGTGCTGGATTTTTTCTGCTGCAAGGGATGGGGCCGGCATGGACAAAAAACAGCCCAGGCTGAAAAGGACAGCTGTTAAAACCGTGTATGGAGTCGTATGGGATAGGTTCATTTTTGTACGCCCGTTTAAAAATTAAGGAGTGCGGCGCAGTCTTTGCCTGGATTTCAAAATGTCAATCATGCCGGCCAGAATTCCCTTCACCCGCAGTACCTCACTTTTATCATAGGACAGGAGCATCAAAATGGATCGTTTTAACAAATAACCGGCCATGGCATAGCAGAACCAGAATCCGCTGAATTTACCTTTGACATTGCAGGAAGTCAGAAAACTATATTTTGAAAGGACTTTTGACTTTGCCTTGTTGTATTTTTCGTATCGCATGACCGGTGATTCAAAATGATAGAGCCTGGCCCCGGGATTTGCAAACAAAATATGGGTTTGGGAGACCTTGTATGAAAAATCCTTGTCTTCCCCAAGGCCATATCCCTGGAAGCTTTCTGAAAACCGGTTTGATTCAAACACTTTTTTTCTAAAGGAAAAGGAAGCGCCGCCTAAAAACTCCACCCTGGAAAATTTTGTTTTCAGGACAGGGTTTCCCAAATTGGTAGAAAAGCAGGAGGGGAGAAAATATCCTTTTTTAAATCCGGTCATGCAGAAAAAAAGGTCATATAGAAACCATATTTTTTGAGACAGAGACGGTTTTTTGTTAAAAAGCTCTCCCCCGCCCATTCCTGAAATATCCGGGTGTTGTTCATATTTTTTTATGGAGTTTTCAAGGAAATCTTCAAACAATTTTACATCGTCATCCAGAAAAAAGATGATGTCTCCCGAGGCCTTGTCCACACCGATATTTCTGGATTTGGTCAGCCCCCTGTCTTTGGGATTTTTTCTGATATAAATATAGTCAATCCCCTTGTGCAGGCTTTTCTTTTGCAAAGGAGGATCTGTGAGGGCGCCATCATCCACGATAATGATCTCATGGGGGCGCAGGGTCTGGTTTAAAACCGATGCAATTGCAACTTCAAGATCCCTGGGCCTGTTGTAGGTGGGAATGATGATGCTTGACTTTAGCATGTCACCTTACCCATGATCCGTCCTGGTACAGAAAAAGCTCCATCATCTGTTTCATGGAAACCGGTTCAAATTTACTGGCAAGGGCCTGGCTTCTTGTATTTGCCCTGGACTGAAACAAATACTCATTATAGCTCAGAACCCCTGTGTAAATCTGATTTGAATTCTTTGCCCCCTTGACATCGGTTTTGACGGAGGTTTCATCCAGATAATAATAGCTGGCGATAAATTGATCGCCGTCTGTTTCTATTTTTGGGTTTTCCTGGGAATAGCGGTAGGAAGATTGAATTTTGGTGACCCATTCCAGGGCAAAGGTGTGAAATTTTTCATTGACCACGGGGAAATCCTCTGCCTGGCAGGGCAGAAGACCCGGGATCAATACCAGAAATATCCAAAGCCCAATGAAGCGCCATTTTTTATGGGGCTTTGGTGTGATTTCTTGCCTATTGTTCATTGGTGAATCCATGGAGCAGGATTTCCACCCGTCGGTTTAAAGAGCGGCCGGCCTCTGTATGATTGGTGAACTTGGGGGCTTCTTCTCCAAAGGATTTGGTGGTGATCCGGCTTTCATTGATGCCCTTGGATACCAGGTAATTCTTAACCGATTCAGCCCGCCTTAATCCCAGATCCATGTTGTACGGCTTGGAGCCCAGAGAACAGGTGTGGCCGTGCAGATCAATTTTCCCATCATATTTGTTTAGCAGTTCAACCGCAAGGTCCATCAGGGGAATCATCCGGCTGTTGATCTTGCTTGAATCCAGGTCAAAGGAAATATCCCGGATCAGGATGCACTGGGTGACCCGGGCCGGATCGGGCATGGGAATGGGTTCAAGGTCCTTCTTAACCACACGCTTTGCCTTAACCACAGGCTTGGGCAGGGGGGGCGGTTCGGGCATGGGGGCCGGCATGGGACGGGGGGGAGCCGGCTGGGCAACCCTTTCCAGTTTGGTGATGGCAACCCTGAAACCGATTTCAGGGCTTCTGTCTTCCGGATCAAACCAGGACCGGTAGGCCGACCTGCAGTATTCCGGATAATGGGCCCAGCTGCCGCCCCGCCTGATTTTTGCTTCCCCGAACTCGGCACCCTGGGGGTCGATTTCGGCTTGGAAAGGATAGGGTCTCTGCCAGTCGGAGCACCATTCCCACACGTTCCCGTGCATGTCATAAAATCCCCAGGCATTGGCCGACTTCTGGGCAACCAGGTGGGGGGCGTGGTCGGCATTTCGATAATACCAGCCCACGGAATCCAGGTATGGGTTTCTGCTGAAATCGCCTTCCACAACCATGGGGCCGTTAAAGAATGCCGATGGGGTGCCGGCCCGGGCCGCATATTCCCATTCCGCTTCCGTGGGCAGGCGGTAGTAAATCGTGCTTTCCATTTCATTGAGCCGTTTTAGAAATTTTTGTACATCTGAATAGCGGACATTCTCCACCGGGCAGTCCATGCCGCAGTTTTTAAAATGGGAGGGATGGTCTCCCATGACCGCCAGCCATTGGCGCTGGGTGACTTCCGTGGTTTGAAGATAAAAAGGCTGGGTCAGGGTTACCGTATGCAGGATTTCATTGGTGTCCCTTCGTATTTCCGAATCCGGACTTCCCATGGAAAAGGTTCCGGCCGGAACCCGGATGAATTTCATCCCAATGGGATTGATGTACTCATTGATCTGGACTCTTTGGGCCATTGCCGGGCTTTGCAGGGTCTGGCCCATCATGGGGGAAGGTTCCATGGGGAGAGCCATTCCGGTCATTGTGGGCGCAAGATCCTCATAAAGGGCCATGATCCGTACAAACCGATAGCGTTTGTTGATATCTTCGGGTTCCCCCTGGGGACTGTTTGCCTCGCCCGTGCCATATACTTTGTGGTATGAATGGGGAACATTTATAAGGTATTGGTCCATAATGGGAATGGGCGCATTGGCCCGGTTCCTGGATAAAATTCGGTTGTGGGTCTCTTCTCCGGTGGCAGATGCGCTTCCCATGATGATAAATACCAGCTTTCTGTCCCTGTTATTTCTCTCCAAAGAATCCAGATACCGGATAAGACGGTTATATTGAAAATCATTTTCCGGTATTTCAGCTGAATTTTCCGGAAAAAAAAGGGTGATATCTCCTGTTCCCTGGTTTTCTGCAATCTGCTGGAGAATTTGATAGCTGTCCTTGGAAGCCCTCATGTTCTGGTTATAGGAACGAATCAATTCCTGGGATCGTTCATGATCGTTATTATATGCCGCGACGGTCAGGTCTTCTTTGTCCTGGAATGCCTGGTTGTAGGATGTCGCAAACCGATTGGCTGTGGCGGTAATGCTTTCCTGCCCGGATGACGGGGAAGGGACCAGGGGCGGCATTGTCTGGGTGTTCATGCCCGGTGTCGTGCCGGCGCCGGCGTATTGTGCGATTATGGGTAGGCAGATCAGGGCCAATAGTGTTGTGAGTAAAAAAAACTTAGACCTCATTTAGTATTCTCCTTCATCTGCATGGGCAATGATATTGATTTTGTATACGCATCGGATTCACTACTTCCATACGTCATTTTTTTTAAAAATACAAGGCAAAGGAGGTCAGGAGGCGGCCTTGGAAAAAATGGGAGATCTAGGCCGGGGAGGCCTCCTTTCTTGCAGCAGTGTTTGAGGGCAAATCAGGGGAATTTGTCAGGCAGGGGTGGCATCTGCGTACTTGCCGGATTTGTCCTTGTAGAAGTCCTTCATGGTCTGCATATCCGAGTCCATATCTCCGGTGGGAAAAATTACAGGACCGATGCCGCCGGTTTTTAGTTTATAGTCGACAAATCCGCAGACAATGGGAACCTTTGCCTGGCAGGCAATCTGGTAAAAACCGGTTTTCCAGTGGGTTACTTTTTTCCGGGTGCCGGAAGGGGCAATGGTTATGATCAGGCGGTCTGTCCGGTCAAAGGTTTCGACCATGGCAGCCACAAGATTGCCCTTCCGGGAGCGGTCAATGGAAATGCCGCCAAGGTTTTCTAAAAGCCCTTTAAAGGGCCAGATGAACATGGATTTTTTTCCCATCCAGTGAACCGGTATCTGAAATTTAAAAATAATCAATAGGAAAAAAATAAAATCCCAATTGCTGGAATGGGGGGCGGCCACCAGGATGAATTTTTTAATGTCCGGCATCCTGCCTTTGGTTTTCCACCTTAGAAGGAAAAGAGACACAGTGGCAAACCCGTAAAGGATCGGTTTGAAAAACGGATTGTTTAAAAGCAATGGTCTCAAAATAGCCTCCGGATAGGTTTAAAAAATTAACGACCCTATCCCAGGGGAATGGGTGGGTAAATTGGGGTCTGCTTATTTTACAATATTAATACAAAATCACCCCGGGCGATTGCTGCCGGGAAATTATTGGTTTATAAGGTCTATGCTATCAAAAAGTTTAAAAAATAAATGAGTTTTGAATTTTTTGTTTCGATAATTCTACGATATTTCAATTTGCCCTTATAAAATTATAAAAAATCCCTTGACAAAGAAAGGCAGATTTGTTTATCTGACCATGAGCGGAAAAATTGAACCCTTGGGTTGTGCCTGGTCCGTATCTCTTTCTGAGCTGAAAAATTCTATTTTCCACTGTATGACACACAAAAGTTCAATTCTAATAATTTTAGGAGGAAACCATGCCGATAAAAGGGAAAACACTGGTTCTTGACGGATATTCAATGACCATTGAAGAATTGATGACAGCAGGAAATGATCTGTCCATAAAGGTTGAAGTAGCGGAAAAAAACTGGCCCAAAATCCGGGACTGTCGAAAACTGGTGGAGGATTGGGCAAATGAAGAGCGGTGCATCTACGGCGTAAATACCAGTTGCGGCGGCCTTGTGGATCATCTGCTGCCCAAGGAACGGGACAATGATTTCCAGAAAAACCTGGTCCGGAGCATCACCACCCAGGTGGGCAAACCCTTTGAAGACACCCTTGTCAGAAAATTCATGATTGCCCGGGCCAATTCCCTTTGCCGCGGCTATTCCGGCATCAAGGAAAAAAACCTCAGGATTTATCTGGACATGATCAACAAACACGTCTTCCCTTTGATTCCCAGGAAAGGCTCCCTGGGAACCAGCGGAGATCTGGGACCCCTGGGATGTATCGCCAGTGTCGCCTTCGGCGAATGGAAGGCCCGGATAAACGGCGAGGTGATGCCGGGTAAAGAGGCCATGGAAAAGGCCGGGGTTGAGCTCATGTATCTCAACGCCAAGGAAGGCCTTTCTCTGATCAACGGCACCTCGGCCATGGTCGGGCTTGGTTGCACCGTGATTGACGAAGCCACCAATACATTGAAAAATTCCGATATTATTGCCGCCTTTGCCATTGAAACCCTTATGGGACGTATCAATCCCTTTGATCTTCGGGTCCATGAGCAAAAATACCATCCCGGCCAGTATGCCACTGCCATGAATCTGACCAAACTATTGAGCGATTCCAAGCTGGCCATTGACGAGCAGGAGCTTTCCCTGGAACTCCAGGCAGTGCTCAAAAAACACCAGGGCATTACCGTGGCCGATATTCCGGTGGAAGATGCCTATTCCATCCGGTGTACCCCGCAATTTGTCGGCCCCACCAAGGAAGCGGTAAACCATGCCCGGGAGGTTCTGCTCCGGGAACTGAACTCCAGCAATGACAATCCCCTGATCTTTACCGAATTTAACACCTTTATCCATAACGGCCATTTCCATGGTCAGCCCATCTCCTTTGTCATGGACTGCCTGGCAATTGCCATGATCAATCTGGGCGTGGTCAGCGACCGGCGTATTGACCGGTTTATGGATTCCGCCCACAGTACCGGCCTTCCGCCCTTCCTGTGCAAGGAAGATACCGGCGTCCGCATGGGCCTCATGGGCGGTCAGTTCATGACCACCTCCCTTGTGGCTGAGAACAGGACCCTGGCCGTGCCGGCCTCCATCCAGTCCATTACCTCCACAGCCGATTTCCAGGACATTGTCAGTTTTGGTCTCATCGCCGCCAGAAAAGCCAGGAAGATTGTGGAAAATACCAACCACATTCTTTCCTTTGAACTCCTTTGCGCTGCCCAGGCGGCAGATTTGAGGGGTATTGAAAAACTGAGTACGGCCGGAAAAATAATGCACGAGGCGGTTCGCGAAACCCTTCCCTACCTTGATTATGACATGGTTTATATTGACCATCTGGAAGCACTCAAGGCCCGGATTGCGTCGGGGGAATTTGTACAAAGGGTTGAGGCGGCCGTGGGCGAACTCTTGATTGTTCATACAAAAGAATAGACAAAGGGGGGATGAATGACACATCAGATATCATCTCAGATCCAAGGGAAAATCATTGCCGCATACCAGGAAAAGTTTCCCCTTTCCAAGGTGCACCATGAACGCCTGATCCATTATATTCCGGGGGGTGCCACCCGAAGCTTAAGTTATTTCAAGCCCTACCCCCTTCACATTTCCCATGGAAAAGGGGCCTATGTTTATTCCCATGAAGGACATGCCCTTTTGGATGTGACCAATGCCTATGGGGCACTGGTCCATGGGCATGGAGATCCGGATGTGGTAAAGGCGGTTCAGGAAGGTATTGAAAGGGGGTCCCAGTATTCAACCCCCACCCAGGGCCAGTATCGTCTTGCCCGGCTTCTGTGTGAAAGGATCCCCGGATTCGAAAAGGTGCGGTTTGTGAATTCCGGAACCGAGGCCACTCTTTTTGCCATGAGAACGGCCAGGGCAATTACGGGTCGGGACAAGATTTTGAAAATGACCGGCGGCTTCCACGGCACCCACGATAGTGTGGCCGCCTCCACCAAAAAAAATGTGATTACGGCCGGCATCCCTGCCGGCATGACCCAGGACATGCTGGAAGTGCCCTTTAACGACGGGGATGCGCTTGAACGGGTGGTCCGGGAGAATGCGGACACCCTTGCCGCGGTGATCATGGAACCCTTTCTGGGGGCAGGGGGGGTGGTGCTGCCGGAACCGGGATTTCTTCAAAGGGCACGGCAAGTAACGACAGCCAACAATGTAATTTTGATATTTGATGAAATTTTTTCATACCGGGTGGATACCGGCGGATGCCAGAAGCTTTTTAATGTGATTCCGGATCTCACCACGGTGGGCAAAGTGGTGGGTGGAGGGCTGCCCATTGGTGTCTTTGGCGGGAAGAACGAGTACATGAATATTTTCTGCCATGAGCATACGGACAGGCCGTTATATCATTCCGGTACTTTCAATGGGTATGAAACCGTTATGCAGGCAGGCTTTGCCGCTTTGTCAAAGTTTGATGAAAAGGCGGTGTCCGCCATAAATCATTTGGGAGACAGGTTCCAGGCAGGGCTTTTAAAAAGCTTTAAAGACAATGGTCTGGGCCTCCAGTCCCACCAGATCGGTTCCCTGATCAACCTGCATTTTGTCAATCAAAAAATTACCACGGCAGCCCATGTGCAGGAATCGGTTGAAGAACTGCACGCCCTGATGCACCTGTCCCTGTTGGCCAAGGGCGTATTTAACATTCCCAGAGGCCTGTTCATCCTGTCCACCATAATGACGGAGCCTGAAATCGACATTCTGGTGGACAAAATAGATGCGAGCTTAAAAGAGTTGTTGCCTTTGATTGAAGAAAAATATAACCATTTACTCCTATAAGTGCAGTTTTTATTTAATGTAAAAGATGAAAGAGGGGCTAGATGGTTCTGGATAAAATCGATAAACTGATTTTAAATACGCTTCAGGCAAATGGAAAAACAACCAATTCCAGGTTGTCTAAAATAGTTGGGATATCAGCCCCTGCAACCCTTGAACGGGTTAAGCGGCTGGAGCTTTCAGGCGTGATCTCCCATTTTACGGCCATTGTGGATCCTGAAAAAATCGGGTTTTCCATCATGGCCATTGTCAGTATTTCTTTAAGTTTGAGCAATCTTTCTTCCGTGGCCTGCATCAAAGAGCGGTTTGTTGAAATTGATGAAGTGGTGGAATGTTATCAGATTGCCGGTGCCAATGATTTTGTACTCAAGGTCATTGCAAAGGACATTAAGGCCTATGGTGAGTTCATGAATAAAAAGCTCACCCAGATTGAGGGTATCCAGATCATTAAATCGTCTTTTGTCATCGACAATGTCAAGGAAAAGAAGATCTTTGTGCTGGATCCGGACGAGGAGTACAGGGTGTAGAGAACCTTTGGTATGGCTATTGGGGGTTTTCTGGTGAATGAATTTTTTTAAAGGAGAACATCAATATGGATGATAAAATTATTATAACCGCAGCGATTACCGGCTCAGTCCATATCCCGACCATGAGTGATTATCTTCCCATAACCCCGGATGAAATCGTAGAGGATGCGGTGAGGGCCTGGGAAGCCGGGGCCGCCATTGCCCATATCCATGTGCGCAATCCTGAAAACGGCATGCCCGTGTCTGATCCGGATCTGTTTGTGGAAGTCCATACCAAAATCAAGGCACGGTGCAACATGGTCCTTCTGCCCACCACGGGGGGGGGGATGAACCAGACCACAGAGGAAAAACTGATTCCCATTAAGCGATTGGAACCGGAAATGTGCTCCTTTGATCCGGCCCCCTTTAATTTTGGTATTTTCCAGATTGCCGGCCGGTTTAAAACCTACAAGCATGCCTGGGAAAAAGAATATCTGGAGTTGTGCAAAAATGTGACTTTCCGCCCCACCTTTAACGATGACATTATCTATGCCAAAACATTTCTTGAAATTGATACCAAACCGGAGATTGAAGTCTATGAGCTGGGACATGTTTCCTATGTTAAATGGCTCATGGAGGAAAATCTGGTAAAAACACCGGTTCATCTCCAGTTTGTATTTGGTCCCATGGTGGGCTGGATGAAGCCCTCTGTCAAACACCTGGTGCTCATTCACGATGAAGCCAAGGAGGTTCTGGGAGAAGACAATTTTACCTGGTCCGTGGCAGCCGGGGGGCGGTTTCAGATCCCCATCACCACCACCGCCATTGCCATGGGGGCTCAGAATGTCCGGGTGGGACTTGAAGATTCAATCTATGCGGGCAAGGGCATCATGGCAAAGGCCAGTGCCGATCAGGTCACCATGATCAAGAACATCGCAAAGGAAATGAGCCTTGCGCCGGCCACTTCCGATGAAGCAAGGGTCATTCTCGGACTTAAGGGACTGGATAAGGTTAATTTTTGATTAGGGACGCGACAGCATAAGAAATTTTAAAAAAACAAGAGGGAGACAGGTTTATTAGGATATAAATACAAAACAAAAAGGAGAAGATCGTTGAACTACTCTGGTTATGCTTCAATCCATGCAAGACATATTCCTGATAAGGTTTGCCTAATTGAAAGAGCCCCGGCCAATGGGACCCGGCGCTCTTTTACCTGGCAGGAATTTAATGACGAGATCAATCGAACTGCCAATTATCTGGCAAGGGAATTAAAGGTTAAACACGGGGATTTTGTCATGCACCTCCAGAACAACTCCCTTGAATGGATGGTCACCTATTTTGCCATTATCCGTCTGGGGGCAGTGGTTGTGCCACTGAATTTCAGGTTTGAAAGTTCTGATATTCTGTTTGCGGCCGGCGTCTGCAACCCGGACGTCTTTATTTTCGGTGCAGAATTTATCGGTGTGGTTCAGCCGATCCAGGAAAAGCTTACCACGGTTCAGCATTTCATCTGCATCGGAAAAGAGGTTCCCGGCGATGTCATTGATTTCAGAGTGGTCCAGGAGTATGCCGACACCTCCGATGCCCTGGTGGAAGTGGACAGAGACCATTCCCTTGCCATGATGTTCACCTCGGGTACCACGGGAAAACCCAAACCGGTTCTGCACACACATTTTTCCCTGAACAATACCGCCATTGGCAACGGCATGACCTATTTTGTTCAGAAAGACGACAACTACCTGATTTTTCTGCCCCTGTATCATTCCGGGACCATGTTTTTATGGGCGCCCTTTTATGCCACCGGTGCCTGCGGCACCATTATCCGGGATTTCAGGGATCCCAAATGGATCATTGAAGCCATTGCAGCCGAAAGATGCACGGATACGCTCTTTGTGGTGCCCATTGGCATTGCCATTTTAAGCGCCGTTGAAAAAGGGAACCTTGACCTTGAAGCCTTTGATCTTTCCTCCTGGAAATATATGGAGATCGGTGCCCAGCCGGTTCCCTTTGAGGTGATGAAGCTTTTGGTTGAAAAACTGCCCTGTGCCGTATCCAATATATATGGCATTACCGAGGGCGGCGGCGGCGGTACCTTTAACCTGTATCCGGAAGATGTTCTTGCCAAGCCCGGCTCTATTGGGAAACCCACATTTGGTGTTGAGGCAAAAATTACCGATCCCATGGGCAATGAACTGCCCGATGGAGAGGTGGGGGAATTGATCTTCAGAACCCCGCGCATGATGCGGGAATATTACTCCAATCCTGAAAAAACAAATGAAACCTTAAAAAATGGTTGGCTTTACACAGGAGATCTATTAAAGAAAGACAAAGACGGATATTTTTATATTGTGGACCGTATGAAGGACATGATTACCAGTGGCGGCGAAAATATTTTCCCCGTGGAAATAGAAGATGCCCTCATGGACCATCCGGATATTGAGGATGTCGCCTGTATCGGATATCCCGATGACCGGCTGGTGGAAATCGTTCTGGCGGTTGTCCAGATAAAAGAAGGTAGAAGTTTGAGTGAAGAACAGATTATTGAATTTGCCAAATCAAAACTTTCATTGTACAAGGTACCCAGAAAAGTCATTTTTGACCAGGTACCCCGTAACCCAACGGGAAAATTAATGAAGCCCCAGCTGCGGGAGAAGTTTACCGGACGGAAGGAGGCATTTAAACAGCTGGTTTGAAGTTCAAGTATGCCATACCCTGTTCCCAGTTGATCCTGAAGCTGCGCTGAGAGAAAGCCTTGACCTGACCCCTGATTGCTGATACTTCGATATACTTTAGGTTTACCAAATTCCAAAAGTTGAAACCGGTGCAAGAACATTTGGTTCTGCACGGCAAATGATAAAAACTTTTTAAAGGAAAGGAACTTAAGTATGAAAATGCGGACATTTTTACTATTAGTGCTGGTTTTAATAGTGGGATCTTTTATGTTCACTTCTCCTGTTCTCGCTAAAGCACCCCCCTCCCTGGACAAATGGAAACCCGATTTCGACCCCGCGGGTGCCGAGTACAAATGTATTGTTTCCAATGTATCCACCCCGGGTCTTGTGGGAACCCTGGCGGGTTTTGAAATCCGGGATGAGGTCTGGAAAAGGACCAATGGTAAAATTTATGTGGATTTTAAACCCTTCTCCATGCTGGGCGGAGAGGTGGAAGTTCTCAACATGGTTCAGATGGGAGCCATTCAGGGTATGGGCGTCTCTTCGGTGGCTGCCACAAACCTGGGCCCGAGATTCGGCGTTGTCAATCTTCCTTTTCTTGTGAATTCCTTTGAAAAACTGGAAAATTTCATCAATAACAAACAATTGTTCAACCATTTTCTCATGGCCATGGATCACCAGGGGATAACCGGATTGGATATTACCGGTTATGGTAACTATGGATGGGCCACAACCGAGCCGGTTCGAAACATTGAAGATGCCAAAAAAATCAAATTCAGAATCGCGGAAGCCGCCGTTAATCAGCTCAGTTACAGAAACTGGGGATTCAATCCTGTTTCCATGCCCTGGCCCGATGTACCTGTTGCCCTGAAGCAGGGCGTCATTACCGGCCTTGATCATACCCTTACGGTCTGCAATGTGACCAAAAAATTTGAAGTTGCCAAGTATTTTACCCAGATCAATTATGCCCAGGGTCTTTTTATCTGGATTTTTAACAAAGCATGGCTGGCAAGCCTTCCGGCCGACTTGAGAGAGACCTTTGTCGCAAGTGTTCACGATATCTGCGCTGCGAGCAGGGTAAAATCTTTGACCGAAGAGAACACCAATATCGAAGCCGCAAAAGCGGCAGGGGTTGAGTTTTTCCAGCTGTCCGAAGGGGACATGGCAACCTTGGCCGAGCAGAGTAAGGGAACCTATGAGAAATATGCCCCTGAAATCAACCATATTTATCCTGGCGATACCTATAAACCGGCTGATTTCCTGAAAGAAGTTCAGGATTCACTGAAATAATCGTTGTCGGCGACTATCTGTTAATTTTTATTTAGGACTTGGTTTATGCTTGGGAAAATGCTTAAAAAGTTTGACACCATAGTGACCCGGATCGAAGAATGGACACTTTTTGTCATTGTCATTGCAGCGCTGCTGTCTCTTTTTGCAAACGTGATATTGCGGTATGGGTTTAATTACACCCTGGCCTGGAGTGAGGAACTGGTTCGTATCGTGATTATTTACTCTACCTTTGTGGGTGCCAGTGTGGCGGTCAATCAGAGGGCCATGATCCGAATTGATGCCGTTGTCCAGCTTTTCCCAAAGCTTAAACCGGGCCTGACGGTTTATACCAGCCTCCTGATGCTTCTTTTTTCAGGCATGATGGTATATTACGGGTACCAAATGACCCATCTGCAATATATGACCCATCAAAAAACCATTATCATGCAGATCCCGCTTGTGATTATCTATGCCATCATGCCCGTCATGGGCGTGATGGTAGGTATCCGAACGATTCAGGTGATGATTCAAGATTTTAAATCCAGATAATAAAGGGGCCTATTTTCCATGCAGATGAGTGATTTGATTATTCTAGTTGTCCTTCTGGGGCTCATGAGTACCTATGTGCCGGTTTTCCTTTGCCTTTTCTTTACGGCAAGCATCGGATTTGTTTTTTTCCAGGACATGCCCCTGGCACTTCTGGCCCAGACCCTGTTTCGAAGTCTTGACAGTTTTGCCCTTGTGGTGGTGCTGTTTTTTATTCTTTGCGGGAATATCATGGCCAAGGGGAAAATGGTTGAAAAGCTGATGAATCTGGCCAATGCCCTGGTCAGCTGGCTGCCAGGGGGATTGGGTATGGCAGGGGTCATCGGCTGCGGTCTGTTCGGTGCCATATCCGGATCAACGGTTGCAACGGTGGTGGCATTGGGCGGGTTTATGATTCCGGCCCTTATCAAAAACGGATATGATGAAGATTATACCCTGGGACTGATGACCACCTCCCCCAACCTCGGGGTCATCATTCCCCCGAGTATTGCCATGATCTTTTATTCCATGATCAGCAACCAGTCCCTGGAAGGGTTGTTCATCACGGGATTTGTTCCCGGCATTTTGATTATCATCTGTGTTTGTATTTATACCTTTCTGCTCTATCGAAAAAGAGGGGACATCCAGCGGCTTCCGGCCCCGGACTTCCACCAGCTTTTCCATATTTTCAAGGAAGGGTTCTGGGCGGTCATGCTCATTGTGATCATATTCGGCGGTATTTTTTCAGGCTTGTTTACTGCCAATGAGGCTGCGGTTGTGGCCAGCGTGTATGCGTTTTTTGTTGAGTATTATATTTATAAATCAATGAATTTTGCAGACATCAAGAATGTGACCGTAAGCTCTGCCGTCACCTCGGCGACCCTGTTGCTGATTGTGGCCTCGGCAACCTGTTTCGGCCGGTATCTGACCTTTGAGAACATCCCCAACCGGGTGGCCGAGATAGTGGTGGCCAATATCAGTTCTCCCATCGTATTTTTGCTGGCCATGAATATATTGCTGCTGATTATCGGCATGTTCATGGACATTATCTCTGCAACATTAATTCTGGGACCGGTCTTTATTCCGCTTCTGGGGCCCTTTAATGTCGACCCCATGCATTTCGGACTGATCATGACCGTGAATCTTGCCATTGGTTACTGCACCCCGCCTATGGGGGTGAGCCTGTTTATCACGGGGGCCCTGGCCAAGCGGGATATTATTTATGTGTCCCGGGCCGTCGTGCCGTTTCTGGTCATCCAGATCGGGGTGCTTTTCTTTTTGACCTATTGTCCAAGTATAGTGCTCTTTTTGCCCAAGCTGTTCGGATATTATTAACTCAACTTTCGGACTTAGGCCATGGAGTTGGATTTCCATAAAAAAAGCCGGAATCAGAAGCGTTTGTTCTGATTCCGGCTTTTGGGATTTCATCCGCTGGGTTAAATGCCCTTGTCGACAATTTTCGGATCATGGAGAAGCCTCTCCTGGATTCCTTTTGAAATTTTCCAGTTTTTTTCAAAATCATCCCAGAAGGCCTGATCATTTTCCTTCCAATTGTTGCCGAAACGCAGGTTGAAGTGGCTGCCCAGTTTTTCAAACAACAGCTTCCATGTGGGTTTCCCCTTATTGTGGGCCCCTAGAAGATCGGTGATCAGAGCATCAAGCTCGCTTAAATGCTCCTTGGACAGGTAGGAGATGGCCCCTTTTTTAATGGATTCCATCAGGGATTCCGGGTTCAGTGAATTGGCAGTGAGCATCACAGCCGGAATACCCCGTCGCACACATTCTTCCAGAAGTTTAATCCCGTTTACGCCCATGATATCGAGGATGGCCAGATCGTAACGGGTCTGAAGGATCATTTGTGAGGCGGTTTCATAGTCCTGCGCCACATCAACCTTTGCCGGATCAAGAATTTCCTCTATGGTTTCAATCACATCCCATTCATCGTCCACAGCCAGAATGTGTTTGTCCTTGAGAAAGGAATTGGTTTGCGTCATGTGAAGTTCTCCCTATGATTTGGTATGTAATAAGAAAATACAATATATTCTTATTATTGTTTCGCATTTATTGATATTTCACTATGATAATTAACTATATTTATTTTTTTTCCTAATATAAAAAAATTATCGAAACCCAGCTTAAAAGTCAAGGTAATTAGAGCCCAAAACCAAAATAGAACAGGAGAAAAGGATGGCAGATTGTTTTGCCCCTGACCAGTGCATATTCCCAGAATACCAGGATTGGTTTCAATTGACAAGGGGGCGATATGAGATGGATCTGATGCCGAGACTCCTGGCTTTTAAGCTTCCGGAGCCATACCGTTCATGGGTCTTTGCCGGATAAAAAGCATTGACTGGGAAAAAGGGAGGCTATATGGTGGGGCTGATTCTAGTGTTACTTGGGCAAAAAGGAGGGGAATGGAAGTCCAGAAAAGTTTTAAAGCCGGTGTTGTTCAGTTTGATATCATTAATGGTCAAATAGAGACCAATATGGATCGGGTGTTTGCAGCCCTTGGGGATCTGGCTGGCGGCGGCGAGTACGGCCTTTCCGAGTTTGGAAGGACAGCGCACGATTATTGGATGAAGGCCGCGCAAGAGGGCTGGGCGTCCCCAGATCCGGTGGTGTTTTCTGGCACGTTCATG
>JAHIVS010000143.1 GCA_018816605.1 Pseudomonadota bacterium | reverse complement strand
TTACCAGGATGGTAATCATAAAGCCTTGGCCAGATTTGACGTTATCAAATATATGCTGGAAGATGCCGGTATCAACCCGGATCGAGCCACCATTGAATGGGTTTCCGGTGCGGAAGGCCCCCAATTTGCCGAAAAAGTCACAGAGTTTACAAATACAATAAAAGCCCTGGGACCCAATGGATTTAAAAAGAAACATGTGGTCCAAAAGGAGGTAGAAACATGCCAGTAAAAATTGCCGGTGAATGGCTCAACTCCTGCTCGGGATGTGAAATTGCAATCCTCAACCTGGGGGAGACCCTGCTGGATCTTCTGCCCCAACTGGATTTTGTCCACATTCCGGTTCTCATGGATCACAAACACTACGGGCAGCTCGGGGACAAGACCGAAATTGATATCCCCAAAGCCACTGTGGGACTTTTATCCGGTGGGATTCGCAATGCGGAACACCTGGAGGTGGCCCATGAGATGCGCAAAAAATGCGATATTCTCATCGCCCTTGGGACCTGTGCCACCCATGGCGGAATACCGGCCCTGATCAATTCCTATACCAATGAACAACTCTTTGAGCAGTATTATCATACCGAAAGCACCGATCCCAATGACATCGTTCCCTCCCAGGGGCTGCCCAAACTGTTGGACCGATGCTATGCCCTGGACGAGCAGATCAAAATTGATATTTACCTGCCCGGCTGCCCCCCCCACCCGGACCAGATAGCCACCGCAGTCCTGGCCCTGTTATCAGGAAAAACCCCGGAGCTGCCCTTTAAGAGCGTCTGCGATACCTGCCCCACCAAACGGGTGGGTAAAGGAAATATCAAAGAGATCAAACGCTTCATCACCACGCCTGTTTTTGATCCGGACCAACCCCTGGACCAGATGCAATGCCTTCTGGAACAAGGGTATCTGTGTGCAGGACCGGTTACAAGAGCCGGCTGCTCGGGCAACGACGGAGAAGGCCCCCGGTGTATCTCTGCCCGGGTTCCCTGCCGGGGCTGCTACGGCCCGGTCAGACAGGAAGGCAACCAGCTTCTGGATATGCTCAATGCGCTTGCTTCCAACGGAATTGACATCAAAAGCCTGCCGGAAAGAGATAGTATGCTTCGGTTTTCAGGCGCACACAATAGATTGGTTGCCAACAAAAAAGGAGGCCTATAAATAATGGGAAAAACAATTAATATCTCGCCCCTGTCCAGGATAGAAGGACATGCGAGCATTAAAATACAATTGGATGACAAGGGTGAAGTGGAAACAGCCGTCACCCATTTCAGTTCCATCCGGGGATTTGAAAAATATGTCCAGGGTAAACCCGCCGAAGAAGTGACACGGATTGTGACCCGAATCTGCGGTATCTGCCCCTGGCACCATCATCTGTCTTCCACCAAGGCGGTGGATGCCTGTTTCAGTGCCGAGGTCGCCCCGGCCGGTCATATGCTCAGAGAATGCATGCAGAACATGGCCCATATCAATGACAAGATTCTTCACTTTTATTTTCTGGCAGCGCCAGATTTTGTCCTGGGTCCCGATGCCGACTATAAGATCAGAAACGTCATCGGCATTGCTCAGGCCGCACCGGAACTTGCCAAAAAAGTCATCCAGATGCGCCAATTGGGCCAGATGATGATGGAAAAATTTGCCGGCAAGGTGATTCACCCCATTGCAGCCGTGCCCGGCGGGTTTGCCAAACCCATGTCCGACAGCCAAAGACTAAGCCTGATAGACGACACCAAAACCCTGCTGGAATTTGCCAAATTTTCCATGGCCCATGCCAAGGAAAACATCTTCCCCAATTACCTGGAAGAGGTCACCACCCTGGGCACAATTACCACAGGCTTTATCGGTACAGTTGATGACCAGGGATCTTTGAACTTTTACGATGGCAAGATCCGCCTCATGAAGCCGGATGGAACCTATTCTGATTTCCATAATTCAGACTATCTGGATTATATCTCTGAGCATGTGGCAGACAACTCCTATGGAAAATTTCCCTATGCCAAATCCTGGAACGAAGGATTTTCCATGGATCTGGATCAGCCCAAGGGCATTTATCGCTCCAACTGCCTGGCAAGAATCAATGTCTGCGACCAGATTTCAACCCCGCTTGCCCAAGCTGAGCTGGAAGAATTCAGAACAAGTTTCGGGAAACCTGCCCAGCATACCCTGCTCTATCACTGGGCAAGGCTCATTGAGCTTGTGTATGCCTGTGAAAAAACCCTG
>JAHIVS010000142.1 GCA_018816605.1 Pseudomonadota bacterium | reverse complement strand
TGTGGGAGAGGGAGCCATGCGTTTTATTCTTTCCTATGATTACCAGGAGTCCAATACCAGCTATGGCCAGTTCCTGGTGGAAGTGGAAGATTACCACCTCATCGACGGCCTGATTCAATCCGTGGAAACATATCTTAACCGGAATTTTCCGGATTCCGAACCCTTTGCCGGAAAAATCATCAGCGGTCCGCCCGTGACCTACCTGGTGGAAGCAAGGTTCCGGGGGCCAGATATTGGGGTGCTCCAAAAAATGGCGGACAAGGCCCTTGGGATCATGCATGGCACGCCGGGCGCCCGGGATATCAGAACAGACTGGCGCCAGCAAGTCCAGCTGATCCGACCGGAATTTTCCGAAACCCAGGCCCGGCGGGCCGGGGTGACCAGAAGCGATCTTTCCCTTACCCTGCAATACAATTTTAACGGGATCATTTCGGGCGTTTACCGGGAAAAGGACGAATTACTCCCCATTATTGTCCGGCCGCCAAAGTCCGAGAGAAGTACGGTGGATAACCTGGGCAATGTCCAGGTCTGGTCTGCGGCCGGACAGGAATTTGTTCCCATCGGCCAGGTGGTTACCCGCATGGGCCGGGTCTGGGATTGGCCCATTATCCGGCGCCAGGACCAGCAGCGGTCCATAACCGTAAAATGCAACCCCGTTGCCGGGTATGCCGAACCCCTGCGCCTTGCCATGAAGGAAAAAATCGAGGCCATTGACCTGCCCCCGGGATACACCATGACCTGGCAGGGGGAATTCGCCGACTCCCAGGAGGGCCAGGCCCCCCTGGAGAAGATATTTCCCATCTGTATTCTGGGGATGTTTCTGACCCTGGTCTGGCTGTTTAATTCCGTACGCAAACCCATAGTGATTTTTTTAACCGTTCCCCTGTCCATTATCGGTATTGCGGCAGGCCTTTTATTATTTAACCTTTCCTTCGGCTTCATGGCCATCCTGGGATTTCTGGGATTGTCTGGCATGCTCATTAAAAATGCCATTGTGCTCATCGAACAGATTGAAATTCTTTTAAGATCCGGTATGACCCCCTTTCAGGCCATTCTGGATGCGTGTGAAAGCAGGATGAGACCGGTTTTCATGGCATCCGGCACCACCATTTTAGGAATGATTCCCCTGGTATTTGACCCCTTGTTTGCCTCCCAGGCCGTCACCATCATGGGCGGCCTGCTGGTGGCCACCTGCCTGACCCTCATGGTTGTGCCGGTGCTCTATGCCATTGCCTATGGGATCAAGGTTCCCAGGACGTCTGCATTGCCGGAAGGAACCCCTTTAACACCAGATAAAAAGGTAAATTAAAAATGAAAAAATTGATCCTTTCCGTGCTTTTTTTTGCACTTTTCCTGAATCAGGCCATGGCCGGGGAAAATCAACCTATCCCCCAGGGAAATCTTACCCTGACCAGGGCCTGTGACCTGGCCCTGGAAAAGAACCCGGGGATTCTCCAGGCCAGGGAACGCATCAACGGGGCAAAAGCCGTGCTTGTCCAGGCAAATTCTGCCTGGAAACCGAGCATATCCGCCACGGGCCATTTCAATGCCTATGATGCCACCACCCAACCGGACTGGGCCCAGACCCAGCGAGGATCAGAGTCCTTTAACGAATATTCCGCCGGCATAGCGATGAGCTGGCTGGCCTTTAACGGATTTGCCAGGGAAGCCGATATCCTGGCATCAAAGTACGGTATTGAACAATCCGAGCAATCTTATCAGGATACCCAGAGGCTTTTGATAAGATCGGTATCCCTTACTTACTACCAGGCCCAGATTGCCATTGAAAATATGATCATTGCCCGTCAAAACCGGGATTTTAACCGGACACTGGAAAAAGATGCCAAACTTAAATACCAGATAGGAGCGGTCCCGGAAGCGGATATGCTCAATTTCAGTGTTCGGGTCCTGAAGGCGGAGACCGATTACCTGGCGGCCCAGCAGGATTTCGATATCACCTGTACGGCCCTGGCCCAGCTCATGGCAGTTGACGGCGCAAGGTTGTCACCAAAGATGCTGCCCCAAAGGAGCCGGCTCCAAATTAACCACATGACCCCGGAATTTGAGATTGAAATTGCCTTTGCCAGGGAAAACCGTCCGGATCTTAAGGCCCTGGATAAGAATATCCTGGCCCTGAACGAGAAATACCGCGGGGCCAAGGGCAATTATTACCCCCGTGTTTACCTTGTTTCAGGAGTGGATTATCTGTACCAGGATGAAAAGTTAGTCGTGGATGAGGAGGAACACACAAGTTACCTGGGGATTAATTTTCAATGGGATATTTATACCGGTGGCAAAAGAGCAGGGAAAACAAGTGAAATCTATGCGGATATCCAGACCTTAAAGCAGAGGCGCAAAGAAACCCTGCAGTCCATGGAAGCTGAAATCCGTGAGGCTATTTTGCGGGCAAAAACAGCATGGGAAACCTGGAAACATCAGCGAAAAACCCTTGAAATGACCCAAACCATCCGTGGTTCTATTGAAATGGCCTATAAAGTGGGTAAATCCCCTCTAACACGCTTGAACGAAGCCCAAACCGATTTTGTAAATGCTGCGGGTGCGGAAGCTGCCAGCCGGATCCAATACCTGATCTCATTGGTGAACCTGGATGCTGCCGCAGGGAGACTCCAGGGCGTCAGCGAATGGTAGGATATCAGAATCAATTTTCACAGAAAATTGGCTTGACTGCACAAGTTTCTATATTGCTACAGCAATAGAACACAATCAGGTTATCAAAAGATTCAAGTATGCGCAGTCTTTGAGTACCGATAAAGCATAGGTCATTATCATTTCAGGAATTCAACCAGTGGAAAATAGGGAAAGCGGCCAGAATGAGGGAAAAGGCTTGAACACTGCCGAATAATAAAGGAGGCACATCATGAACATCAAGGATAACCGATCCGATATCTCCTCCGAACTGAGAAAGCAAACCGAAAAAAAACTCCAACAAAAAATGATCCGGACAATGGAAAATCTCACAACCTTGCCACCTGAAAAAATTCTCCAACTGTTCCACGATCTTGAAGTATACCAGATTGAACTGGAAATGCAGAACGATGAGTTGCTTAGGAGTCAGGAGGAGCTGCATGATTCCCAGAAGCGGTATTCCGATTTATTCGATCTTGCGCCGGTAGGTTGTTGCGTCGTTAGTGAAAATGGACTGATCCTGAAGGTCAATCTTATCGCCGCCACCCTGCTGGGCAAGACCCGGAATGAGTTGATCAGTCAGCCGATCACGCAGTTTATCTTCAGGGAGGATCAGGACATCTACTACCTCCACCGGAAGATGCTTTTTGAAACCCGTCAGCCGCAAACCTTTGAACTGAGAATGGTTCAGATATCCAGGCCGCTGTTTTGGGTGAGGCTGGATACTATCATTGCCGGGAACAGGGGAGAAACTCCCGCCTGTCTGGTTGCCCTTACCGATATCAGTGAGTCTAAGCGAACAGAGCATACATTAAAAGAGCGGATCAAGGAGTTGAACTTTTTTTTCAACCTCTCTGATCTGTTGGAGAAAACGGATAACGGTTTAGACGAAATACTGAAAAAAACAGTTATACTCATTCCGCTGGCCTGGCAGTTTCCCGAGATTGCAGAGGCCTGCATTGAGCTGGAAGGGCAGACTTTTCAGACAGCACATTTCCGGAAAACGCAATGGATGCAAACCAGTAATATTATCATTCAGGAAAAGATGGTCGGGAAAATTACGGTATGCTATTTAGAGGCGCCACAGACAGTTACTGAAGAAATGTTCCTGTTGGAAGAGCGTCGGTTGCTAAATGCCATAGCACAGAAAATTGGGTATATCATAGACCGAGTCCGGATGACGGAGACAGTGAAGCAGGGTGAGATCTTTCTAAGAACAGCCATTAATGCCATAACAAACCCGTTTGCCGTCATAAATGCGATAGACTATACTGTCGAAATGGCCAATGCGGCATATGGCGGGGGTAATGCAACCGGGCTCAAATGTCACGCAGTTTCGCACCAGCGGGATACCCCTTGTACCGGGGATGACTATCCGTGTTCGGTGCTGGAAGTCAAGCGAACGGAAAAACCCTTTATTGGAGAGCATGTGCACTGTGATGAG
>JAHIVS010000141.1 GCA_018816605.1 Pseudomonadota bacterium | reverse complement strand
TTGTGCTGAGCAATTTTACCCTGGCCCACCTATTTGTTAGTATGGGCTCCCCGACAGATACGAAAAAAAAGTTTTGCCGGGAAACCGGGGTTATCCTCGGCTATACCCTGGTGATTGTGGCGGCAGCCGTTATCTATGGCAGGCATCAGATACAGCGGCTGGACCCTATAATTTACAAGGCGCCGCAGCCAAATATCTGTGTCGTTCAGGGCAATATCAACCAGGACCTCAAATGGGACAAGACTTTTAAAAGAGCAACCGTTGAAAAATATGGCAGCCTGTCCCTGGGAGCTGTCCCCCAAAAACCTGAACTGATCATCTGGCCGGAAACAGCCCTCCCTTTTTACTATGGGATTGATACGGTTGAATCCAATCTGGTGGATGGGTATATTCGAAAGGCCAGGACCCATTTTCTTGTGGGCAGTCCTGCCTATGAACGGGGCCGGGAAACCATTAAATATTATAACCGGGCCTATATGCTCAATCCTCTCTCCCTTGTGATCGGAACCTATGACAAAACCCATCTGGTCCCCTTTGGAGAGTATGTTCCCCTGGGGGACTATCTGACGTTCCTGGGCAAGATCACCGAGCAGGCGGGTAATTTCAGCAGGGGAGACGAGAGTTTTGTTCCCTTATCCTTTCGGGATCACACAACAGGGGTGCTCATCTGTTTTGAAATTCTTTTCCCTTCCATTTCCCGACAGTTTGTTAAAAACGGGGCGGACATATTGACCACCATTACCAATGATGCCTGGTTCGGACAAACCTCAGCACCCGGACAGCATTTTGCCGTTGCCGTGCTCCGGGCGGTTGAAAACCGCAGGAGTGTTGTCCGGGCGGCCAATACCGGAATCTCCGGGTTTATTGATCCCCTTGGAAGGGTGCTGGAAAAGACCGGCCTTTTTGAAACAGCCGCCATAACAAAGCCGGTCCCTGCCTTAAAAGAGATCTCCTTTTATACCCGTCACGGTGAGCTTCTGGTTATGGCCGTACTGGTTGCAATCTTCTTTGGTTTCATGGTAAAAGGGATAAACTTTTTTTTTAGGAGACGTCAAAAATGAGCGCCGATTTAAAACAGACCATTTCAGCCATTTTAAACAAAGCAGATCAACTCAAGGAGTATCTTTGACTTCCCTATAAAGGAGAAGCGCCTCCGGGAACTGGAACATTTTATTGCCAGGCAGGATTTCTGGGATGATGCAGACAAGGCTACGGACCTGTTAAAAGAGCGGAACACGCTGTCCAACCTGCTGGAAAATTGTAAACAAATTTCCGAAGATATTGAAGAGGCCGACCTGTTGTTGGAGATGGCCCTGGAAGAATCGGACAAGGAGAGTGAGCAGGAGGTGGCCCTTCTCTTGGCAGTTCTTGAAAAGAAAATTAAGAAATTTTCCCTGGACATTACCCTGAACCAGGAAGACGATGCAAGGGATGCCCTGGTCACCATCAATGCCGGTGCCGGTGGGACCGATTCCCAGGATTGGGCGGAAATGTTGTTCCGGATGTACACCCGGTGGATTGATAAACGAGGGTATAAATTACAAATTATTGATTATCAGCCCGGTGACGAGGCCGGTCTCAAAGGGGCCACCCTCCGAGTTTGCGGTGAAAACTGCTATGGATTCATGAAGGTGGAATCAGGGGTTCACCGGCTGGTTCGCATATCCCCCTTTAATTCCAACGGAAAACGGCACACCTCCTTTGCCTCTGTTTTTGTCTATCCTGAAATCAAGGATGAGATTGTCATCGACATCGAGGAAAGCGAAGTCAGAATTGATGTCTACCGTGCCAGCGGTGCCGGGGGCCAGCATGTGAACAAGACCAGTTCCGCCGTCCGAATCACCCATCTGGCCACCGGGGTTGTGGCCCAATGCCAGCAGGAATCCTCCCAGCACCGGAACAAGGAAATCGCCTTTAAAGTCTTGAAGTCCCGTCTCTATCAATTGGAAAAGGACAAACAGAACCAAAAAATGCAGAACCTTCATGATGGAAAGGACGAAATTGCCTGGGGAAGCCAGATCCGATCCTATGTGCTTCACCCCTATCGCATGGTCAAGGACCATCGCATTGACCTTGAAATCGGGGATGTGGACAGGGTATTGGACGGGGACCTGGACCCCTTTATCGAAGGGGTGCTGTTATCCTGATGGTTGTGGAGCCCCTTGAATTTATTGAACGCTATTACCCCAGAGACTCTGCCCTGTACAAGGTGTTGGTGGATCACAGCCTCCAGGTGGCAGAAAAAAGCCTGACCATTGCCCGGAATCTCGCCCGATTTACCCATTTGGCCCCGGACCTGGAATTTATTGAAAGTGCTGCCATGCTCCATGATATCGGGATTTTTATGACCCGGGCCAAAGCGATCGGCTGTACAGGCGATTTGCCTTATATCTGCCACGGATATCTGGGGCGAAAGCTTTTAGATGACCAGGGATTTGATCCTGCCTTTGGCCTTGTGGCAGAGCGGCACACCGGGGCCGGCATCACCCTGGAAAATATTCTTAAGGCAAACTTGCCCCTGCCCAAAAGAGATATGGTTCCCGTCTCCCTTGAAGAGAAAATTATCTGCTGTGCAGACAAGTATTTTTCCAAAAGCCCGGCAAACA
>JAHIVS010000140.1 GCA_018816605.1 Pseudomonadota bacterium | reverse complement strand
GATGAGGAAACCGGGTATAAAAAACTGGACTTTTCCAAGGCCAATAAAACCCTCATCCGTGTGACGGCAGATATCTACAACGCAACCTTTTTGAAAATCATTGGCGGATATACCTATAATATTCTGGATATTATCCCCAAAGATAAAACCGGCACCCCCATTGAAACATTATCATCGGCTGTCATTGATGGGGACAAAACCCGGGACGGTATTCAGGAACTCAAGGAATGGAAAGCCCCCTTTGACTTTTTAGACAGTTTTGAAGATAAAAACGAGGTTGGCATACCCAAAATTCCGGCAAAATACGGTAAAAAACTTGGCCGGATCATTGCAGAACCCTCCTTAAACCCTGTAAACCTTGTAAGAAACGGCACCTGGGTTACCTGGACAGCCGTCGGTGTCCTGGCTTTCTGTTTGTGCATTGTCCTGGGATTGCTGGGGTTTGTCCGTAAAAAACTTAACCAGTATCGCCGGTTATAGGGAAAAATCACCCGATCTGGCCAGTCCGATTATCGGCACCATGAGGGTTCCGCCCACATCCCGTGCCTCTGTTTTTGACAGGGTAAAACCAGGGTCCATGGCCCTGAAATAGTCCGCTGAATAGGGCTCCAAACGGAGAAACCATTTTTTTTCATCCTGGGAGTTGGGTTCCAGAACCAGGGTTGAGGTCAGTCCGAAATCCACCTCCCCCAGGGAGGTCTGGATCATGTACAAAGGAATTTCCCGTCCGGAACACACCTTTCTGACATGGGAGGCAATGGCAAGCACCTGGTCGGTTTCAATGGGATGTACCCGGTTGAAGCGGTTCTGGACAGCAAGGCCTGCCGCATATACATGGTGAAAGGTTATGCCGGCCCGGCGAAGCCCATGGGCCATTTCTGCAATAACCATTGGATCATCATTCAGTCCGGAAATCAGGGCCAGGTTGGCATAGGTCTGGATGCCCCGGCAGGCCAGCTTTCGAACCAGGTCTCCATGGGCGGGAAGCAGTTCGCCGGGAACAAGCCACCAGGTTTCCATCTCAATTTTTAAGGGATCGGCAATGGAAAAGTTTGCCAATCCGGCTATCTGATCAATGATCCGGGGCGTAAACGCTTGGGGAAAGCTTTGAAAGGCTTTCCACCGGATCCGGATACAGGCCAGATGATCCGAAAGGCACAGGTCGTCCACGGTCCGGCGGATTCTGTCAATCTGTACATTCAGCTTCGCTTCCCCATCATCGGGTATATGGAGGATCACATCCGTTATTTCCGGATTCTCCCGGATATAGCTTATGGCAGCCTTGTCCTGTTTCAGATTTGGGTCCAGGTGGAGCTCTGCCCGGGTTTTATGAACCCGGGCAATGGTCAAAGACGGGGTGCTGGCGAGGGAGGAGATTGAAAATCTGCCGGAAAAAAGGCTTTTTTTGATATTTTGGCGTTCTTCCGGACCCGGGTGATGACCAGACCTTTTTTCCAAAATCTTCCCGGAAAGGGAATGGTTTCCCAGGAATAGATTTGTATCTCCCATGTCGATGAGGCATTTCACATTCAAGGTCCCGTCCGAGTTCTCCATCACATCATGTCCCGGGGTGCCCTCCTTTGTGACAGACGCAAAATACTCACGGGTATAAGGGGTCCTAATCCAGATATGATCTGGATCTGATGTATCCTTTGCCACGGCCCAGCCGCTGGTATGCCATTCCATTTTCCCCAGGGGCGTTGCCGTGCACAGCTTGGGAATACACCGGTCCGACAGATGGGCCCGCAGATAGCGATGGGCTGCCATGGATTGGGATATGGGGGTCCAATAGGTCTGGGTGCCGTGGATGGGATGGCAGGGGGTAAAAATATAATAAATCTGGGCCCCGGCGTTTCTCAGGAGGGTAAAAAGCCTTGCCAGAACAGGACCGCTGTTGTTCAGCCTGTTTAAAAACGGGGTCTGGACATAGACAGGGATGCCGGATCGGACCAAATCCGAGATAATCTCCAGGCTCTGAAGGGACACCTCGTCGGGATGGACAAAATGAACCCCGATCTCCAGACCCTTGCCCCTTTTGATGCATTCTGCCTGCTTTGATTTCAGATAGCTTACGTATTCCCTGCTGTTCTTTAAAAACAAAAGGGGATAATAGGCAATGGATCTTGTGGCAATTCGCAGGGTGTTTACATGGTCGATTTCCATGAGCCCGGTAAGGGCGGCTTCCATGTTGTCACGGTTCAAAAGCGGTTCTCCGCCGGTGATGAGAATCTCCTTGACCCCCGGAAGATCCTTCACCCGGTCGACGGCCTCCTTGACATCTGCCACACCGAAACTTTTTTCCCGGCGAAAACTTTTATGCTTCCTGAAACAAAACCTGCAATACACCGGACAGCGCATGTCCAAAAGGAAGATCACCCGGTTCTGGTACATCTGCTCCAGCAATCCTTTTTTAAAATGGCCGTCAAAGGTAATGGTATGGCCTCTGGGGTCCAGCTCTTGGGCACTGGGAAGGTATTGTAATGCCACTG
The DNA here is from genome assembly GCA_018816605.1 of Pseudomonadota bacterium. The sequence continues at coordinate 4,839 of JAHIVS010000140.1, read as the reverse complement.
CCCGTGAGACCTTTGACTGGCGGATCACATGGTCTGAAAGCCGAACCGGGTACAGATCCAGTACCTGTTGCACCTGATCCCGCAGATCCTCTCCCACAAAGAGGCCGGCCCTGTTTGCAAGCTGGTCGATGGTTTTAACCGAGACCAGGGCGTTTGAAGAATCCATGACTTCGAGCATCCTGTATAAAAACAGGATTGGCAGAGGAATGGCATTCATGACAATTTTTTCCGGCGCTCGCTGATCTGGCGGCTGAGAGACCGCACCCGCCAGGGCGTGGAAAAATCCATTGGCATCCTGCCCGTATCCCCAGGCCGAAAGCAGCAGATCAAACCGATGTTCCGGTTCGCAGCCTTTAAGGATTAAGGAAGGCTCGCGGCCCAGCAGCTTGGGGGTGCCGTAGTCCCTGAAAAATTTTTTGGCAGTCCAGGCCAAAAAATCCATATCCTTTTTCATAACACCACCCGACACCTTGCTCATCATTGTGTATCCCTTTTGCTATTGTCTTTATACCAGGAGAAGCTTTTGCACACCAGAACAAAACAGGTGTTCTAATCTATTTGATCCGAGATTTCACGTTTTTTTTTAATGTTTTTGTACTATCTGCTTGCCTTGTAATCGCGGTACTGATAAATATCGTGGACACAGCTCCATGTGTGAAGCAATACCGGCATGGGGTCAAGTATATGAAACGAATGACCTTTTTAGGCAGGGGAGGCTGAACAAAGATTTTCCGGCCACGCGAACAAACACATATTGACGGGAAAAAATGCATAAAAACCGCAGCGCTCTTTTTCTGAAAACGTGTACCTGGTTGGTTTACGTCCTGATGGTCTTTCTGTCGACATCCCTTGCCTTTGGGGTGGAGACAAAACCCGCAGATTCCCTATCCGCTTTCGGTCTGACAGACCAGGAGTTTGAAAACCGGCTCAAACAATATGTCGGCATCCGCTACCGCAAAGGAGGGACCACCACAAACGGCCTTGACTGTTCCGGTTTTGTCCGGCTGGTCTACGACCAGATCTTCGGCATTAATCTGCCCCACAACTCCATGGCCCAGTTCAAGTTTTCCGATCTCAAGAAAATCGATAATAACGATATTCAGCCCGGAGACCTCATTTTTTTCAGCAGCAATGGGAAAAAAAAAAGAATCAACCATGTCGGGGTTTATCTCTCGGATAATAAATTTATTCACGCCAGCAGCACCGTCGGCATCAAAGTCTCAGGACTGGATGAACGCTATTGGAAAAAAAGATTCGTGGGGACCAAACGTCATGAATTCCTGAGTTCGGATTTTGACTCAGACCAGGAGAGGATTGAAACCACATTTCAGATACCGCTTCATGACAATGGCAGCCTCATCGGTTACACATGGGCCGATTTCAGCCCCAGTGCCTGGGCCATTCAGGAGGAAACGGAAACCACTGCCTTTGATGACCCCCTGAACCAGGATGACTCCCGGCAGTACCTGCATGAAATCGGTTATGTTCATACCCTGTCCGAGGGCTTTGATATCAATATAACCGCCATCCATGAGAATTTCGAAATCTTTAGCACATGGCCTGAATTTTCCTCAGAAAACCAGGACAGCGGTTCTCCTTTCTATGATGACCTGTCCGGCACCAGGGCCGACAGGATGGGATTTAGACTGGCAGGGGCATTCCAGCCCAGCCTATGGCTCAGCCTCTCCCCTTCCATCACCTTCTATGACTATGCCCGAAAGAATGAAGATCTTCTGAACGCCCCGGAATGGATGCTCGGCCTAAATACGGTGATATTGCCCACCCATCAGCAATGGTCCCTGTCCATGATGCTCCAGTATTCTGAAAAAGATGATTTCAGGGATATCTCCCTTCCGTACAGAGGGTCCAGCTCCATTGGCCTGGCAGTCCGCCTGGGGATCCACCTGACCGAGAATCTCAATTTCTCCATCATGGGCGAACATGATAAATACTCGACGGTCTATGGGGTCAAAGGCGATTCTCAGATCATGGAATATCGAAGCAGCAATGTCTCCATGGCCTTTGGCTTCAGCTATTGATAAAATAAACCCGACCCTGGTTCTTCAGACCATTATTTTGGGGCGAAAATGACAATCAGGGAAGTCGCCATCCCCCCTATTCCCCGCAGGGCATGGGGTATACTGGAATCAAAATAAATACTGTCGCCTTTTTCCAGGTGGTGGCACTGCTCTGCACTTTTGAATTCGACAATCCCGTCCAGAATAAAATGAAACTCTTCCCCCTGGTGGTCATTGAACAACAGATCTTTTTCATCCCTGGGTTCTATTTCCACCACAAAGGGCTCCATCTGTTTTTCCACCATGGGGTAGGCCAGAGATTCCCACCGATACCCGACCCTGGATTCATTCTTATGATGAAACAGCTTTGTAACGCTGTAGCGCTCATCCTTTTTGACCACGACAACTCTATCCTCCATGCTCTGGTCCCGGAAAAAATAAGATATTTTCACCCCGAGGGCCGTGGATATTTTGATCAGGGTAGCAATGGGCGGAGCTGCAAGATTGTTCTCTATTTGGGACAGCAAAGGTTTGGAGAGGCCTGTCAAATTTGACACTTCCTGAAGGGTAAGGGCTCTTTGTTTCCGCAGGTTCTTGATCTTATTGCCCAGATTCAGGGCGGCAACCTCTTCCTTTACTTTATTTTCCATCAGGGGCGGCATTTTTTTGTGTCTCCTCCATGTTGTCACTGTTTTTTTAGATATATTTAAAAAAAGAGAAAAAAGTTTAACACGGCAAAACTTTTAGATCAAGGGGGAAGAGGGAGGGCCGCCTATGAAAGGACTTTTTTAAATAAGAACTATAAAAAGGGAAAAAATATCATTTCCCGCTTAAGTGTTTTTTCAATCAAGACGCTAAAGGCGTGCAACTCCCATGGGTTTTATCCATGGAACAATATCATGATTTCTTTTCAATAAAAATGTGCTACAAGAAATGACAAAGGAAAATCGGCCATAACAAAAACTCTGGAATTGCCATGAATGTATTTCAAGGAACCATCATTACCTGCGATAAAAACAATAGCATCTGCCAATACCTTGTGGAAGAAAACGGGCGAATCGCCCATGCGGGAAATAACCTGCCTGAAAAATATTCAGGCAAAAAAATAATCGATCTGGGTGAAAAAGCCCTGATTCCCGCTTTTGCCGATTCCCACCTCCATTTTTCATCCTATTCCCTTATTTCCTCCACCCTGGACGTCAGGGATGCCCAGGATTTTTCTTCCCTTTCGGATATTCTTTCCCGTTATGTTCGAAAAACAGACCCAAAGGTGGTTCTCGGGTTCGGCATATCGGCCAACTCTTTGGCTGAACAGCGGATGATCACAAGACCTGAGCTGGATAAAATGGAAAAAAGACCGACCATGCTGATTAAATATGATGGCCACGCTTCGGTCATCAATACGGCCATGAAAAATCTTTTGCCGGACAAGATAAAAAAGCTCAGGGGATATAACGGGGAATCCGGACAGCTTTTCCAGGAGGCTTTTTTTGCAGCCACAGACTATATAACCTCAAAAGTCTCTGTGATTTCCCTGGTAAAACACATGCTCAGGGCCGTGGATACCATGGCGGCCAAGGGAATCTGTCTGGTTCATCCGGCCGAGGGCGTCGGGTTTTTGCTGGACCTGGATGTGGACCTTGTCCGCCTCCTTGCGCGGGGGCTTTCCAATCCTTTCCAGTTCAGGGTATTTTTCCAGACCATGGAAACCAAAAAAGTGTTAAAGCGGAAACTGCCCAGGATCGGGGGCTGTTTTGCCACCGCACTGGACGGGTGCTTTGGCTCCTGTGATGCCGCCCTTTTACGGCCCTATGAAAAAGACCCCCATAACAAGGGAATCCTTTTTTACACCGACCGCCAGGTGAATGATTTTGTCCAGGATGCCCATGACAGGGGATTGCAGATCCAGCTCCATGCCATTGGGGATGCGGCGGTTGAACAGGCAGTCCAGGCCTTTGACAGGGCATTGAAAAACAATTTCAGACAAGACCATCGCCATAGTATTATCCATGCCTCCCTCATGGGCCAAAAAAGCCTGGAGCTCTGTGCTGCCCACGAAATCGGCATTGCGGCCCAGCCTGCCCTTCTCAATTTGGATCTGGAGCCCTATGCCTACCTCGAAGGCATCCTGGGATCCCGGGTCAATGAAATTTCCCCCTTCAGGACCATGCTGGATATGGGCATCCATGTATCGGGCGGATCCGATGCGCCTGTGACATTGCCGGATCCGGCATTTGGCATGTATTGCGCCTGCAACCATTATGAATCTTCACAATCTGTTTCCATAATGGAAGCTTTGAAGATGTTTACCCATGAAACCGCCTGGGCCTCTTTTGACGACGTGGACAGGGGAAGCCTTGAAACAGGGAAAATCGCCGACATGGTCATCCTGGACCAAAATCCTCTGGTCATGGACAAAGGCGACCTGTTCCGCCTGAAAACCAATACCTTGTTTGTGGGGGGGGAATGCTATCGGCCAGGACAGGGGCTGCCCCGGCTTTTGTGGAATGCGCTGTTTCCTGGAAAGTAGACAAAAAGAACCCGCGCCGGCGGATGGACATCTTATCTGTTCATACCATAGGATATTTTTGCCAATTTATTGGAAACATCCCCCTCTGCCACCATCCGGGATAAAAGCTGTCGTTCCTTTTCCAGGGGCAACCGGCCGGTCATGGAGGCAATCCCTATTTTTTTTTTCTCCTGGTTGGTAAAAACAGCTTCTGCTTCTGCCCGCCCGTTTGCATCAATCCGGGTAATGGTCACCCGGCACTGGATGGTGTCATTAAAATAAACCGGGCCTAAAAACTTAAAACACATGCCG
>JAHIVS010000012.1 GCA_018816605.1 Pseudomonadota bacterium | reverse complement strand
TATAATATTCCAGTTGCTTGGGGTCCATGTTAAAATAATTTTTAATGGCATCCACGGAAGCCTTCATTCCAAGGGCCATCTCTGCAAAGCTTTTATCAAGTTCGTCTTCTGTCAGCTCAATGGCCTCCTGGGTAATCACCTTGTCCAGAATCAAATGCCTTCTGGCCTGTTTTTCAGCGACATCCCGGTACTGGGCTTTCATGATGTCACGGCTAAGCCCCGCATCTTCAAGGCTGGTATTGTTTTGGGCAAAGGCCTGCTCAGCCTCCATAATAATACCGTTGAGCTCCCCATCCACCATGGCATCGGGGACTTCAAACTTGTATTTATCGAGCAGATGCACAAATACCTGCTCGCTCATCTCATGCTTCACTCGCTGTGCATATCCCTTTTCAAGATTTTCCCTGATGGAGACCCTTACATCTTCAAGGGTTTCAAACTTACCAAGATCCTTTACAAGATCATCATTGGCTTCGGGAATAACCTCTTCCTGGATTTCCTTCAGACTTACCTTGTAAACAATGGTTTGCCCCTTGAGTGTTTCATCATAAAAGTCATCGGCATACGCCACTTCAATCTCAAGATCCTGAACCGGAATGGCACCGATCAGTTTTTCCGAAAATTCCTTGGGCAGTGCCCCCTGGCCGATACCCATCACATAATTTTCAATTTTCGGTGTTCCTGAAAAAGCGTTGCCGTTTAAAAATCCTTCGTAGTCAATCAAAACGAAATCTGTTTCTTTAACAGGGCGCGGTTCTGTAACCGCCACTTTTTTTGACATGGTCTTTTGGATCATGTATATCTGGCTTTCAACTTCGGCGTCGGAGACGACATACTGGGTCTTCTCAAGGGCAATTCCCTCAAAGTCAATATCCTCAAGCTCAGGCTTTATTTCCACGGTAATCTCAAAGGAATACGCCTCGTCAGGGTTTAATTCCGGCGGGTCCAGCTGGGGTCCCCCCACGATATTCAGCTTGTGCTCCTGAATGGCTTCCACAAAAGAGTCCTGGATCAGACGGGGGGCAAGATCAGCATGAACATCTTTAGCAAATCTGTTTTCAAGGACCTTTCTGGGGATCTTTCCCTTTCGAAACCCTTTTACATCTGCTTTCTTTCTCAATTCATTGTAGGCCTTGTCGAGCTCTTTTGCGATAATTTCCTTTGGAATTTCAAAAGAGAGCACTTTTTTTACACTGCTCTTATCTTCAATTTTTACCTGCATGTTTCCGTCCTGTTTAAAATGATAATAATTTTTGAACTATTTATTAAACAATTCTTCAAAAAATTTAAAAAATATGCCATAAGATTTACGAGCATACATACTTTACACAAAGTCTATTAAGATAACGCTTATAAATAAAGGTGTCAAGAAAATTGACCAAAGAAATATCCTGGCTTTTATTGGCTGCCGCGCTCCTGACAATTATACCCCTTCCCATGGCAGATGCCTTGACAATAAAGACCTCCCGCAAACTGGTTGTTCTGGATCCAGGCCATGGCGGCGTTGATTCGGGGATCATTTCAACCACCGGAATCCATGAAAAACAAATCACCCTGAACCTGGCCCGGATGACAGCACAGCGGCTCAGTGACCAATATTATCCTTTGTTGTGCCGCACAACAGATATACGCTTGTCAGAAACAGAACGGGCCGCATTTGCAAACCAGAATATGGCCGACCTTTTTCTCAGCCTCCATCTCCATTCAGAAAACAACAGGGGATTTTTTTTCTATTTTGACACGCCTGACACTGCTGCCACAAGTCCCGGCTTTGACTGGAGAACCCAGGCCCTGAACCATCAGGACAAAAGCAAACAGGCGGCAACTCTTTTTGCAACTATCTTTCAGGACCTTGGAAAAAAGACAAAACCCTTTTCAGGACCTGCCCCTGCACTTCCCCTGGAGGGATTGCGCATGACGGCCCTGTTACTGGAGCCGTTTTCGATCTCGGACATCCCGGGGACAGCCGATGAGCAGGAACGCTTCCTTGCCTCCTACGCAGAAATGATTGCCCGCAGCATAGAGGCCTATTTTGAAAAAGAAGCCTTATAATTTTTAAATTTCTTGATTTTTGTACCCATGGATGATATTAACGATTCTTTCTTGACCATGTTGGCTTAACTTTGTCGGCGGGGCGTAGCGCAGCCTGGTAGCGCGCCTGCTTTGGGAGCAGGATGTCGGAGGTTCGAATCCTCTCGCCCCGACCACAAAAAATCACCCTTCCCAGATTTCTCAAAAAAACCAATTCAAATTTTGTGTGAATGTCATTTCTTTTATGACTTTTTGCTTAAATGTAGCGTGGCAGGCAATCTAGCAAAATCTGGCAGGCAATCTTGCATATTTAAAATTTTTATTTTTCGACAAAAAGTAACTCAATATATTAATAAGATTCAGTAGCGTCCGGTTAGATTATTGCATATAAAAAGTATTTGTTTTTATAAGGAATAGTGTCATTTTTATGTTGACAAATGTGCGCAAAAAAAGTCGCGCGCCTTGAAAACCAAATTTTCAAGGAGTTCCACTATGGC
>JAHIVS010000139.1 GCA_018816605.1 Pseudomonadota bacterium | reverse complement strand
CGATTGGGAAAAACAGACCTGACCCAGTTCATGCCCCTCAACTCGGCCCAAATGCTCATCGACGAGACAGAAAAAATATTTACCCGGTTTAACATGGATGGGCCCGTTTATCCCACCGACATGGATGCGGCCCGGCAGATCCGAAAAGAGGCCAAGCGGTTTGGAATAGACCTTCTCCTGATCAAACAAAAACATCTGGGCAGCGACAATCTGCCCGGATATATAACGCAAATGGCAGACCACATCAAATCCAAGGGCCTTGAAATCCGAACAGAGGAAGCGGTCATTGATATTGTCGAACAGGATGGCAGCATCAAGGGTGTTCTTACGGACAAGGGAGAGTACCGGGCCGCCAATGTCATCCTGGCCCCGGGAAGAATCGGTGCCAACTGGGTGGCTTCCGTGGCCCAGAAGCACGGTATCCATTTGAGCCAGAGGGGCATTGAAGTGGGTGTCCGGGTGGAGGTTCACAATGATATCATGGATGATCTGTGCAATGTCATCTATGATCCCACTTTTTTTATCCAGACCGATACCTATGACGACCAGACCCGGACCTTCTGCACCAACCAGGGAGGGTTTATTTCCCTTGAAAATTACAAAAATTTTGTCTGTGTCAACGGCCATGCCTATTCCGGCAAAAAATCCACCAACACCAATTTTGCCTTTTTGTCAAAGGTGGTCCTGACAGAACCTGTCACAGACAACCAGGCCTACGGCGAGTCCATCGGCCGGCTTGCCACCATTATCGGCGGCGGAAAGCCGATTTTGCAACGATTCGGAGATCTCAAGCGGGGACGTCGTTCCACCTGGAACAGAATCCGCAAAGGCTATATTGAACCCACCATGACCAATGTGGTGTGCGGGGATATTGCCATGGCCCTTCCCGAGCGGATTCTCTCCAACCTCATCGAAGGCCTTGAACGGTTAAACCGTGTGGTCCCGGGCGTTTCCAATGATGAGACCCTGCTTTATGCCCCTGAAATAAAATTCTTTGCCACCCAGATCGAAACCAATAATTTTCTGGAAACAAAGATAAAGGGCATGTATGTGGCAGGGGACGGACCAGGAGTTGCCGGCAACATTGTATCCGCTGCTGCAACCGGCCTGATACCGGCCAAGCGTATCATCGAGCTTCAATAAAAAAGGCCCCGTTCAGGGAATATAGGTGGCGCAGGCATCCTCGGATTCCCAGGCCATTACCCGGGATACGATAAGTCCTTTGTCCAGGGTCTGATCAAGGAGCGCCTGGACCTTTTGGGCGATATATACGGCAATGCGTTCGGAAGTGGGTTGCTGCCCGTTAAAAACGGCAAGCTCATTGAGGAACTTATGGTCCAGCTCCTTATCCACCACCTGGCGCACCGCACGTTTAATATCTCCGAAATCAGCCAGCACGCCGGCTGAATTGAGTTCCTTCCCCGTAACACAGACTTCCACCTGCCAGTTGTGGCCATGGAGGTTTTCACACTTATGTCCCACCATGGTGAGTTGATGGGCTCCTGCAAACCGGGTTTTCACCTTTAGCTCAAACATATGACCGCCTTAACAGATCCATTACAGGTTCTTAAATAAATTTTTCAATTTGTTGGATATTTTATTTGAGTCCAGCCTGTCAAACTCCATCAAAAGGTCTTTTTGCTTCTGGCTCAATTTTTTAGGAATCTTAATAATCACTTTTATGATCTGATCTCCCCGGCGCCCGGTTCGGAGAGAGGCGATTCCTTCACCTTTCAGCCTGAAGGTATCCCCGAACTGGGTTCCCTTGGGAATCATGAATTTTTCCTCGCCCACCAGGGTGGGAATGGTGATTTCATCTCCCAGGGCTGCCTGGACAAATGAGATGTCAATGGCACAAATGATATCGGTGTTATCCCGCTGGAAAAATTTATGGGGATTGACACTGATCACCACATACAAATCTCCCGGGGGTCCTCCGGCAGTGGGAGACCCCTCCCCTTCACCCGTGAGCCTCAGTTTGGAACCCGTATCCACCCCGGCGGGAATCTTGACCTGGACCTTGCGGGTAATTTCAACCCTTCCCCCACCCCGGCATCTGGCACAGGGATCGGCAATAAGCGTTCCGCGCCCTCGGCAATAGGGGCAGGAAGTTTTGACCTTGAAAAACCCCTGGCTCTGGATAAACTGACCCGTGCCGTGGCAATGGGAGCAGGTTGCAGGACTTGTGCCGGGTTTACATCCGGATCCCTCACACTCCTTGCAGGCATCCAGTTTGGGAATGGAGATGGTTTTTTCCGTTCCAAAGGCCGCCTCCATGAAATCAATGGACATGTTATAACGAAGGTCTGATCCCCGCTGTACACGACTTCCCCGTCCCCCCTGGCCGCCGCCAAATCCGAAAAAATCTTCAAAAATATCACCGAAGCTTGAAAAGATATCTTCAAACCCGCTGGGTCCTGAGTGACCGGACCCCTCCAGCCCCCTATGGCCGAACTGATCATAGATCTGCCGTTTGTTGTCATTGCTCAGCACTTCATAGGCTTCGGAGGCTTCTTTAAATTTTTCTTCAGCCGCTTTGTTGTCCGGATTTTTGTCCGGATGATATTTAATGGCCTGCTTCCGATACGCCTTTTTCAGCTCAGCTTTGTCCACATCCCTGGCAACCCCAAGAATTTCATAATAATCACGTTTTTCAGTCATATATTACCCAATCATCCCAAGCGTCATGGCTCATTTATATTTGTAATATTGGTTTTAGTATGGTATTTTCCCTACCACTCCTGGGAAATACAATAAACTAACTCAGAAATTCAGGTTGTCAACGATGAATGAAGAACTTGATTTTGTCAAAGATATGTTTGACAAAATATCCCCTAAGTACGATTTTTTAAACCGTCTGCTCAGTTTCCGGCAGGACCGGTTCTGGCGGGCCCAGATGGTGGGTGCCGCAAAACTTCCAAAGGACAGTCATGTCATGGATGTGGCCTGCGGCACCTGTGATGTGGCCCTTGAGGTCAGCGCCCAATTAAGGGGCAGGGTAAAAATTTTCGGTATTGATTTTTCTCCAGGCATGCTGTTGCTGGGTCGTCGAAAGCTCTTGGACAAACAAAACACCAGTATTTCCCTCATAAGGGCAGATGCCCTGAACCTGCCCTTTAAACAAAACAGATTTGATGCTGTTTTTATTGCCTTCGGCATCCGGAATATCATGGACCGAAAACAGGCCCTCCATGAATTTCATGGTGCCCTGAAAACAGGGGGCAGGCTGGTGGTGCTGGAACTGACCACCCCGGAAAAAGGCTTTTTCAGAGCAATATACCTGGGATATTTTAAACAAATTCTTCCCAGGATCGGTTCTTTTTTTTCCAAACACGCCAATGCCTACCGCTATTTGCCGGAATCCGTGCTGAATTTTCCCACGCCGGTGTCCTTTGCCCGAACGATGAGAGACGCCGGGTTTGGACAGATCCGGTTCAAGCAGATGACATTTGGAATTGTGACCCTGTTTGTGGGAACCAAAAAAAAATGAGCCGGTTCAAACCAAAAGGAACCATTGCTTAACAGACTGAACAAACTGCAAGAAGGAACGCCTGACCCCCCGTAACATCATCCAACTCCGAAAGTTGCGTTTGTAATAAAAACGTAATACCTGCCTGGCCCTTAAAAAAAATAAACACCCCATGGCCGGTCAGGAGTCATATCGGGTCATCTGGGTCACCTGTTTTGAAAAAAGAGTGTTCCTTGACAATCTTTGGCGCTTGCCTTATAAGATTCTTTGCCTACTTATAAAAATTCAGGATTTTCCATAAGATGATTGCCAGACACAGATGAAACAAACACTATTTTCCACGGTTGAGGGCAAACTGCTTTTGATCGGCACCCTCCTGACCCTGGTGCTTGCCATCTCCCTGATCTTTTTCGGATTTACGGACTTCGAAACAGCAAAAATACTATTTTTGGTTTTTGTCACCCATATTCTGGGAAGTCGTGCCGGCGGAATCGGCCTGTGCATCCTCAACGGATTCAGTCCCTTTACCACCATTGCCTATAATTTTTATGTTGAAGTGGTGATCGTCTGTTTCACCTATTCCGGATTCGTCCTGAGCACCACCAACTACCTGAAGGTTGAATGGATCAAGCGATTCATGGAGCAGCTGGCTGTAAAAGCCCTGGAAAGAAAAGAGAAAATCAGGTCCTACGGATGGATTGGGATCTTTCTTTTTGTCATGGCCCCGTTGCCGGTAACAGGGCCTGTGGTGGGCTCCATCATCGGGTATATGCTCAAACTCAGCCTCTTTAGAAATTTTACAGCCTCGGCTCTGGGCACCCTTGCCGCCAATATTGCCTGGTGCTTTGGCTTTGATTTTCTTGAACAGCGCTTCCACATGATCCAGTACATATTTGGCGCCATTGTCATCATTGTGATGATTCCCTACATCAAGCACATCAAAAAATTCATCGTGGACTATAAAAAAGCAAACGTTAAATAGAGAAGGGTTGTTTTGCGGGCAATGCCCTATTTTTATCCATT
>JAHIVS010000138.1 GCA_018816605.1 Pseudomonadota bacterium | reverse complement strand
CGAGGTGTCAAACCGGCCCAGGCCATAAACTGTTTTTTTGCCCACCCCCACCAGAAAGCCTGCGGCAATCAGGGGGAGAAAAGGGGCAAGATTTCCTTTGAAAATCAGACTCCCGGTGAGCCCTCCCAGGTGGATGTTTTTTTGCCGATGATGGGAGTACCAGGAACGCTCCTCCAGCGCCAGGTTGGAGAAGGTGGTTACCCGGTCAGACAGGGCGTAAAATTTTTTGGAAAACTCGCCCATGTCGTTGTTGGGGTGGTAGATTCGTTTCAGGTCCCTGAGGCGTGAAATTATGGATTTAAGAAAGGCGGTAAAGGTAAGGTTGCCGGAGACCCGGTTGAGCTGAACCGGTGTTCTGAAATTTAGTTTCATGAGGGTCTCACCCGTATTTTTCCGGTCCATGTCCGGACGGGGCAGGGATCTTACCCAGTCTGCCAGGGGGGCGCCCTGTCCGTTTCCAAGAATCTGCTCCTCGTCTCCGACGACTGCTTGCCATTTTTCGTTGACTTGTTTGGGAGTGACCGCCTGCCAGGAATTGGGAACCAGGGGGTACTCCGGAAGATCGTGTGTCCGGGAAATATGGGGGATATGGGAAACGGGCAGACTGGCTGCGGCATGGGTAAGGGATTCCATTATGGGACGTCGGTATTGGATGGCTTTTTCCCCGAACAGGGTCAATTCCACCAGTCCGGTTTCCCCTTTCATGAGGGTGGCTTTTCTGGCCGGGGCATCCAGGGCATAGGACCTGGGCGGATCGGCATGACAATGGCCGCTGCCCTTGCAGGCGGGATCCACCGCCTCACAGGTGGGGGCAAACAATTGGATGTACAGGCAGTCGGGTGTGTTGGGGCAGGGACCGCAGGGGCGGGATTCATAGTCCGGAAACGGGCAGAACCGTCCCTTGAGGATATACCCCAGCCGGCTCCTGAAAAGCGGGGCCAGTTCCCCTGTATTTAAGGGCACCTGGGTGGTGAAAGAGAGTCGGAATCTTGCCATTTCAAGTGTCAGAAGGGGATCAAGATCATAAAGCCGGTTATCAACGGGGGAGGATGTCATTTTTTTCCTTTCTTCTTTTCGGGTAATTTGCGCCCCAGAAAAATGACCCTGGGGCTAGCCGGGACAATGCGGGTTTTTTGTTGGTTCAAGGTTAAATCCAGTAGTTTCAGGCCCCGGGCTACGCAGTCCAGGGCGGACTGTGCATGGGGTTTGGACGGGGTAAATACAAGAAAATCATCGGCAAACCGGACAAAGGGGAGGTTGTGGTCGGCCAGGTATTGGTCAAATTCGGTCAAATAGAAATTACACAAAAAAGGGGAGATGACCCCGCCCTGGGGAATGCCCCGTCGCCGGGTCAGAATGCCGGTCCGGGGTGCCCCGATATCCAGCCATTGGAAGATCAGGTCTAAAAGCGCCTTGTCGGAAAATGCTTTTTTGAGTTTCTTTTTTAAGAGTCCGTGGGGAATGGAATCAAAAAAGGATAAAATATCTGCATCCACCAGCCAGAAATAACCGCAGTTGATCTGTTCGTTCACCCGGTGCATCACCGCATCAATGGAGCGGCCGGGCCGATATCCATAGGAATCGTGGTGGAACATGGCCTCTCCAATGGGGGTGAGAACGGAAAGGACTGCCCGCTGGGCCAGTTTGTCCCTAAGGGTCAGGGCCGAGATGATCCGTTTTTTACCATCCCCTTTTAACACCGGGAACATCCGGACCTGTGCCGGTTTATACCTGCCGGACTCAAGCTCCCGGGCAAGGGTGGTGATGTGCAATACAAAGTCTTTTTCCATTTCTTTTTTGGAAATTCCCGGAGCCCAGACGCTTTTGTCATTTTTCAGGTGTTTCCAGGCCTGGTTCAACGCTTCCGGTGATGCCGCTTGTTTTAATAATATGCCCAAGGTCTGTCTCCTTTACAGGGTGGATTCCGTATCTGGAACGCCCCAGGACCGGACAAATGTTTCCACAAGGTTTCGGCAGACAAAGGACAAAGTGGGAAAGTTTTCTTGCCTGTCGTCAAGGGCAGGGGCCATGGGCCAGTTTTGTTTCCACTCTTCCCATGCCCCGTAAAAAATCCCCCGGGCCTCCTTGGACAACCGGCAGCCCTCCTGTTGACCCGTGGTAAAATCCTCTGGTGTCAGCGTTTCTTCCACCAGGCCCAGGACAAAGGCATCCACTCCCGGCCGCAGGGGCTCGGTCAGGTCCAGGACCAAAGAGTCCCGGCCCGGATAAGGATCATGGAGAAAACCGATGCAAGGATCCAGTCCCCTTGCGTGAACGGCTTTGCGAACTTCCGATACCAGCAGGGTGTATCCCAGGGAGAGCAGGGCATTGACCGGGTCTCTGGGGGGCCTCCGGTTCCGGCCGGAAAACTGCCAGGCCGTGTCAAGGAGATCTGCTAGAATGCCGAACCACTCCCTTGCCCCGGCCCCTTCAATCCCCCTGAGGGTGTCGATGGAAAGGGTTTCATCCAGGAGCAGCAGGCTCTCCTGTAAACTGCCGGTCCCTTGTTCAAGGGTTTGAGCCAGGCGGATGGTCCCGTTGAATTTTTCTTTTAACAGCCAGACCACTGCCCGGGATTTTATGGCAGTGTCCGACCAGGCCCGGAACTGGGCGATACGCACCATCACGGCAGTGGAAAGGCCCGGTCCGATCCAGGCGGGTTCCCCCGGCCCCCTGCCGGGAAGCAGCAGGGCTGGAATTCCCATCTCGGACAATTTGCGCCACACCGAACACCCCACCATGGGGTTGCCGTAGACAATAACCTGGCCCACCATCCCCAGAGGCACCCGCTGAACGGGCGCGTCCGGGCAGTCAATCCGCAGGGATTTTCCGTCCAGGGAAAGCCCCATCTCTCGTTTGTCCAGAACCACGGTCATCTTGTCCACAATGGGGTTTCTCCTTTTTTATTTGTCTTGGGCTACCGGCCGAACAGCCGCTGCCAAATGGATTTGCCTTTCTTCTTTTGATTTTTTTTAACGGGCTTGTTTTTTTTGCCCGGCATAATCAAGGGAAAGGATTCCAAAATTCCCCCCGTGGTCCAGACTTTTTTAGGGCTTTCCACGGGATAGGCCCGGATATCGTCCTCGTCCGTTTTGATCTCACGGCCCATCTCTCCCAGAAATCTTTTCATATCCGCTTCGTTCCTTTGAACAAAAAACAGAGACTTCTGGGCTGATATCCCGTTTTTCTTCATCAGCCGGTGGACCCTGCCCAGTCGTTTCGGGTGAGAAATATCATAGCAGACCATGTACCATCCGGGACGTGTCACCTCTTTTCCTCCGCTTTTATCCTTATTCTATCGGATATAAAACAATTTTTTCCCCATTGCCGTATGCCTGCCCAGTCCCTGGGTCAGAATTTTTCGCCTGGGTTCCAGCCAGGCCATGAGCAAATTATCCGTTTTTGTGTCGATCTCATGGCTCAGCTGGAGGAACAGCTCTTCCGCCTGGGCCTGGGTCAGCCGACATTCATACACCGACTTCTGGTTGTTCAGGTTCCATTCCTTTAGAATGTTCCTCACCCGGGCCCGGGCTTTGTTTTCGGATATGTCATAGGCCACTACAATGGGCCGGGAGATTGCCATGGTTTTTCCCCTCCGAACTGAACGATTTACCCATGCTCGGTCAAGGGTAAATCAAACATTAAAAAGATCCTGTAAATTCTCTGCCTGTTTTAATAGACGATGCCGAATGCCATTTGCTGACAAAAAATATCACCTCCATAAGCGGTGCGCCATTCAAACAATTTCCCAAGCTTGGTTATGCGGAATTTATTCCGTCTTAATCACCTCCATAAGCGGTGCGCCATTCAAACTTAGAGAAAGTTGCATACGTGGATGACATGAAGGTCTTAATCACCTCCATAAGCGGTGCGCCATTCAAACCAGATGTATTCATACCATTGGCTAAACCAAAAGATGTCTTAATCACCTCCATAAGCGGTGCGCCATTCAAACCGCCTGTTGGTTTCGATCTGGTGCATGGTTTGAGTCTTAATCACCTCCATAAGCGGT
>JAHIVS010000137.1 GCA_018816605.1 Pseudomonadota bacterium | reverse complement strand
CATTGGACCGGACCCTCTGGCTCAGGTTTGACGGCACAGGATATACCCTTCAAGACAAAATTCAGGGCCGGAAAAACAACAACTGGCGCCTGGAAATTGACCCGACCATCGCCCTTGGCAGGGTCAATGTGGATGGAAAAGAACAATTGATTACCCGAAAAAAAGAATCAGATAAAGCTGGTATTGAGCTTCGCAATGGTGTTTTAAACCTTATTGCCGACAGCGTGTACCAGGGGAAAATTTCAACCCTGCCTGCCACGGGATGGGACCATGATTTTCAGAAGGTTACTGCGCGCCTTTACCTGCCTCCGGGCTGGAAACTGCTGAATGCAACTGGTATTGACAACATCCCCCGCACCTGGGTAAAAAAATGGACCCTCCTGGATTTTTTCATTGTTCTGATTTTCACCATCGCACTTGCCAAACTCTTCTCAAAGCCTTTGGCAGCGGTTGCCTTTCTTACCCTGGTGCTGACCTATCATGAACCGGGCGCCCCGCGCTATGTCTGGCTGGCACTGTTGATTGGCTTTACCTTACTCAAATACCTGCCCGACGGAACCTTTAAAAAAGTAGTTAAACTCTACCAGGGTATTGCGGTTGTAACCCTTGTAGCCATTGTCATCCCATACACTGTCCAGGCCTTGAGGATCGGCCTGTATCCCCAGTTGGCACGGCCATGGACATCAACGACCGATTATGCTGCCAGAAAGCCATCTTCCCCCCCCATGCCTGCGAAAAGAGCAATGGAAGCGAAAATGCCCCGGGAACTGATGACGGACGCGGTTTCTCCAGTGAATAGCAAAGTAAAAGAAAATAACAGAAGCACTCTTTTAGCTGGTTCTATCTCAAACGAACCCTCTTCCTACTATGGTTCCAAGGTGATGCAGTATGATCCCAAAGCCCTTACCCAGACAGGACCCGGCATACCCAGATGGCTTCCCTTTGAGACGGTTAATTTCAGCTGGTCCGGGCCGGTAACCCGGGATCAGATGATCTCATTCACCCTGATTGGCCCAAAAGCAAACCTGATCCTCGCATTTGTACGCGTATTTCTGATCCTTTTGCTGATACTTGGCATGTTTGGTATCTCCACCAGAACATCACTCAAAATATTTTCATTCCTGGTCCTTTTTTTGTTAAGCCCTGCTCTGGGACACAGTGCTGAAATTCCCTCCCCCCAGATGCTGGATGAATTAGAAGCAAGGCTGCTTGAAAAAGATGAGTGTTTTCCTTTTTGCGCTGATATTTCAGATGTCACCCTGACGATTCGTGAGGATCAACTGTCAATGGAGGTCCACGTAGACGCGAAACTGTCCACGGCCATCCCCATTCCAAGCCATGTGAAACACTGGCTGCCGCAGCAGGTCATGATCGATGGCACACCTGCAAAGGGGCTTTTGCGCAAGGAAAACAGTTTATGGGTCGCGGTTCCGACGGGTAAACATGTTCTGACCCTGACCGGGGCCATTGGAAAACAAAATATGCTGCAGCTTCCATTCCCCTTAAAACCGCACAGGGTCAACATAAAATCGGAGGGATGGTCTGTGGAAGGCCTGCTTCCGGATGGGAAGGTAGATGCACAATTGCAGTTCAAACGAATAGTGGAACAAGACAGCAAACAACCGGAAATTCTTGAAACCGGTATTCTCCCGCCCTTTGTACGGGTCGAACGAACCCTTTTGTTAGGTCTTGTCTGGAAAATTCAAACAAGAATCATTCGCCTTTGCCCCACCGGGGCCGGTATTGTATTGGATATCCCCCTGATACCCGGAGAATCCATTACAACCCAGGGGGTCCGAGTTAAAAATGGCGTGGCCAAAATCAACCTGGGAACGGATCAAACCCTTCTTACCTGGGACTCTTTTATGGAAACCACTGATCAGATTCAGCTGCTGCACAGGAAAACTAACGACTGGACAGAAATCTGGAAAATCGATGTCAGCCCTATCTTCCATTTGGAATATGAAGGAATTCCGGTTATCCTGCATAAAACCGGAACCCGATGGTATCCGACATGGCATCCATGGCCGGGGGAGAAAGTCCTCCTGAAAATCAGTCGGCCTTCCGGAGTTGAGGGTCAGACATTGACCATTGAAAAAAGCCATCTTGAATTACGCCCGGGCCGGAATACAACAGCTGCCCGGCTGCTCCTTTCCATTAAAAGCAGCCAGGGAGGGCAACATATCCTTACCTTACCCGCCACAGCCAATTTG
>JAHIVS010000136.1 GCA_018816605.1 Pseudomonadota bacterium | reverse complement strand
CCTATCTTTAAGTGCGACACCACGGACCCGCCCCGCTGGGCCATGCCGTGGGTTTCTGCTCCCAATATATCAAGTCCTTTGTTTAAAGCCGTCATGGCCAGCACCTTGGTCATGAATAAAATCCCCTGACCTCCCAGACCGCTCAAGACAAAATTAGTTGTTTTCATATGTTTGCTCTCCATTTATACGCGTTCAATCGCATCTTTTATACTCGTTCAATGGCATCTTTGGGACAAATCGTCAGACAAACGCCGCATTGGGCGCAGAGAACCGGATTGACCTCGCTCTTTTCCTTCTCGTCATCCCGGATCATGGCCGGGCATTCAAATCGCTGGTGGCAGAATCCGCAGTCATCGCATTCATCGGAAACCCGCACCTCAATCTTTTCAGGGATGGCATCTTTGAACCCGATCACACAGGGGTGCCGGGAAATAATCACCGCAATACCGCCGTCTGGGTCGGTCACATGGTCATAGGCATCCTTGACCACCTGGATCATGTTTTGCGTATCATAGGGGTCCACCACCTTTAAATATTCCACCCCGCAGCCCTGGACGATGGTTTCAAGGGAGATGGCATTCCCCTTCCGGCCGTCCACCCGGTCCCCTTGGGTAATGGACGGCTGCATCCCGGTCATGGCCGTGATATGATTGTCCAGGATCACCAGAACAAAGCGGGAATCATTGTAAACCGCATTGATCAGCGCGGTGGTGCCGGAATGGAAAAAGGTGGAATCCCCCATGGTGGCCACAATGGGTTTTTTCACCCCGTCCTGGATATAGGCGTTCCAGAACCCCGATGCCATGGTGATCCCGGCCCCCATGTCCAATACCGTGTCCACCACCCCCAGGTTGCTGCCCAGGGTGTAGCATCCGATATCCGAAGGAAAGATCGCCTTGGGCATGGCCTTTCGAATGGCATAAAAAGAGGCCCTGTGGGGGCATCCAGGACATAGGGTGGGTTTCCGGATGGGCAGTTTAAGACTTGCCGTAAGTTCAAAGGCTTCCCCCCCGCAGTCCCCGTCGGACAAAGGGGGTTGGCCGCAGTCGGTCAGGGCTTTGTTCAGCAGGGCTTCAATCTTTTCCGGCACCAGCTCCCCTTCCATGGGCACGTGTCCTGAAAGCCGACCCAGGGTCTTGTGCTTGTCCCGGAGCAGATACTCGATCAAGGTGTCTGTCTCTTCAATGACCAATACCCGGTCACAGGCCGCCAAAAACTCGTCGGCCAGTTGTTCCGGGAAGGGGTAGGGCGCTCCCAGCTTTAACATGGGGATATCCTCTCTTCCAAATTCTTCGAACAGATCTCTCACCACAAAGGCCGGAATCCCACCGGCCACCACCCCAAAGGGATAAACAGGGCCGCCGATTTTTAAATTGTGCATATTAAAGGGCGAAAGCGTGTTGAATTTCTCGGCGATTCTCACATGTTTTTCATTCAATGCCTTGTGCTGGAGAAACCGAAATTTCGGGGTGGAGGCCCACCTTGTGGGTTCCCGCTTGAAATCGGCAGGGGTTAAGTTGCTCGCAAGCGTACCATATTTAATATTCTGCCGGGCATGGCAGATCCGGATGGCAGGCCGAACGAGCACCGGCACCTGGAATTCCTCGGACAGGTCAAAGGCCGCTCTGATCATCTCCCTTGCCTCTTCCGGGCTGGAAGGATCCAGCACCGGCACCTTGCCAAGCCGTGCCATCAACCGTGAGTCCTGTTCCGTCTGGGAGGAGTGGGGACCGGGGTCATCGCAGGAGATAATTACCAATCCCCCGATATTCCCGATATAGGCGGCGGACATGAACGAGTCAGCCGCTACATTTAATCCCACCATCTTCATGCAGCAGGCCGCCCGCTTGCCGGAAATGGCCGCGGCAAAGGCATTGTCAAAGGCCACCTTCTCGTTTACCGACCATTCAACGCTGGTATTTAAACGGGCCGCCTTTGAAAACCGGACCACCTCGGGAAGGATTTCCGAACTGGGGGTGCCCGGATAGGAGGTCATGATCTGGCAACCGGCTTCCAGCAACCCAAGGGCGATGGCACCGTTTCCTAATAAAAACTCTTCTTTCATTCCAAGATCCTCGACAAATTTTAACGATCTGGGTTAAAAGTTGCACCACTTTTGAAACAGCATCAGTAAAACAATGGTGTTGGATAACCTAAAATTTTTGATTTGATCTTTGTCAGACAGTCTTGAGTAGATGTCAGCATAAGTGAAAAGAGATGAGCAGTTGCCTGTTGAGCAGATAAAACATTGCAAGTTCTGCAAGTTTCCATAAACGTCTCCATTCATACAAACAGATTCGATTTACTGCAATTACAACTTGTGTACGGTATACGGTATACAATTATTTTTTGTCAAGCTTTATTTTACAGGAAAAAAATTGATAATAGCATGACTTCCATGGGACTATTCGATCGGTGGGTCCTCAATGCGTTTTAATCGCTGTGAGATACCCGGCGCTAATCTCTGGATATCATTTTCCGGGACCTCATATTGCCAGAAAACCGCCTGCCACTTGGCCATAGACTGGACAACATCCTCAATGATCTGTTCCGGATCCGATACCTTTTGAACCTTGCCGATTCTCTGCAGCACCTGCCGACCTGGTGGCAGCGTGCCAGCCCCCTGGGGGAAAGATAACCTATGTTCCCTGTTATGATGAATGTCAGGAACCAGATCATAGGCTGGGGAAAGACGGAACCCTTTTGCGGTATGGAGCAAACAAAAATTTTTAAGATGATCATCTGTGTTGCCAATGGCAGTGTTAAACACCATCTGCCGGAACAGTTTATTTGTATCCTCCTGGGGCCTGTAACTGTATTTGTTGATCACCGTGAACATGTCAGAATATGACAGGTTGTAATACCCGTCCGCACCCAGCAGGGTCTGCATGCTGATCATATGATTGCGGCCCCCCTGAGCCGTTACGTCAAACCGTTCCACCAACAAGACTTTTCTGTTGCCAGCATTTTGGATTAAAAAATCCGGAACCTGCAGGCCAGCATCCCGGGCAAGCTGGAGGGAGGCGGCTTCTATGGGTTCAACATGGTATTTATCGTTAAGTTTGGGAAACTTGGCAATCCACAGCATCCCGGCTTTGTTCTTTATAAGGGCTTTGGGCCTTGCTCCCCCCGGGGAGCTGCCACAGGAGAACAGGGTTCTCAGGTCATCCGCTTCCACCGGGAGGCCTGCATCATAATTTAAGGCAGCGTCGACCAGTCTGGACAGGTCATGAAGGTTCCCAGAAGGATCCAGATACGGTTTTTCTTTGTCTGTATAAAAAGAAAGCGCACCCAGGCCATTCGATCCCAGAAATTTTAAAAAATTGGGCACGGTCTGCTCAGATCGGGGGATATTCCACTTTCTGGACAGAAGCTCCCTGCCCCAGTCATCCGGAAGCGCATCTTCAAACACACCATGCACGCCCTGGGATCGGTGTGTCGCGACATCTGCAGGACTTAAGGGTAAATGCGCAGGATCCAGTGCAAATGCATCCGGATGTGCGAGGTATTCTTTTGTGTACCGAAAAGACCCCTCGATTTTACCCCGCAAGTCGGGTGTCGTGGTAAAGATCTCCCCGCAAAGCATTCGCTGGCCATCCGGCAAGGTTAACATGACATTGAGTCTTTGCATCATCTGTTCCTTTTAACACGCTGCCGGCCGGCAACCT
>JAHIVS010000135.1 GCA_018816605.1 Pseudomonadota bacterium | reverse complement strand
CTCTTCACACGGTCTACAAATTGCCCAAAAGGCTTCACAATGCCGTGGTCAGCAGGATTAAAACCCTTTCCGGCCTGGATATGGCAGAAAAAAGAAGACCCCAGGACGGCCGGATCAAACTGGGGAAAAAAGAGACAGAGGTTGAAATCAGGGTCTCCACCATTCCGGTGGCTTTTGGAGAAAAGGTGGTCATGAGAATAATGGACCCGGATATTTTGCTCCAGGACCTTGAAATGCTGGGGTTTTTCAAGGAGGAGTTTGAGCGGTATAAGCGGCTGATCGCCATGCCCTTTGGGATTGTCCTGGTGACAGGCCCCACAGGCTCCGGCAAATCAACCACCCTTTACTCGAGCCTGCGGATGCTCTCTTCTCCCGAGGTCAATATCACCACCATTGAAGATCCCATTGAAATGATCCATGAAGAGTTTAATCAGATTGCCGTCCAGCCGGCTATTAATGTTACCTTTGGCGCTGTTTTGAGAAATATTCTCCGCCAGGATCCGGATATCATCATGGTGGGGGAGATCAGGGATCTTGAAACGGCCCAGGCAGCTGTCCAGGCTGCCTTGACCGGCCACCTGGTGCTGTCCACCCTCCATACCAATGATGCGGTTTCAACCGTATTCAGGCTGCTGGACCTTGGGATTCCCCCCTATCTTGTCCATTCGTCCCTGAATGGTATTGTTGCCCAGCGGCTGGTCAGAAAAATCTGTCCCCATTGTTCCCAGAGCTTTGAAATGGATTCCCGGGAATTGGCGGATCTGGGAATTCTGGTTTCCCGGCAAGGCCCCCTTTTGCTGTCCCATGGGAAAGGATGCCCAAAGTGCCGGAATACAGGGTATAGCGGGCGGACAGGGATCTATGAAGTTCTTCCCTATTCAGAATCCCTCAAGCATTTGACCTCCCATAATGCCAGTCTGGAAGCGTTAAGGGCCAAAGCCGTTGAAGAGGGACTGACCCAGCTGCGTGAGAACGGGATAAAAAAAATGCTGGAAGGCCAGACCACCTACCAGGAAATTTTGCGGGTGACCTGGGATCAGTTGACCATATCCCCGGGATAAATATCCTTTTTAGAAGACAGAATCATGACCGTGGAGGCCATATCTTCGGTGTGCAGCACAATAAGCTTTCCTGAATTCAGAGGCGCCAGGGGGACGGTTTTTGGGGGCCATATTGAATCCGATGCGCCCAGGGCGGACTTGTTCTCCTGGAGAACGGAATAAATCTGGCCGGGTATGATATTGTCAAGTTTGCCCTTGTTGATAAAGGCAATTTTATAATCGTTGACCATGATGGTATTGTCTTCCGAACAAATAATAGCGGCATCAATGGGGGCCGGGTTTTCCTGGACAGACAGGAGGGCGGGTCTTTCATAATAGGCCATTATCCTGTCATCAACGTTGGCATCCCGAAAGGATTTGGTGATGACGGCCGTCACATAGCTCACATTGTGCTCAAGAACTTTAAGTTCGGCTTTGATCAGGTGTTTCACACCCTTAAACACCTGGCCGTTGATCGTCTCTTTTATGGCTTCCGTGGTAAAGATCTGATACCGCTTTCCGGGTATGAGGTTGCCGCTTCCAGTGGGTTTAATATAAATAATATCATCAACGGACATCATCAGATTGCCGTCCTTTTCCCGGAGGATGTTTCCAAGGGAGCTTTCAGCCGTTTTTCGAATAAATCCAATGTGGTCCATTTGTGAGTAAGCAAAGGAGGGGGTTATTTTCGGTCCTTGGGTTTCTGTAATTTCTTCTTTGGCTGGGTTAGGCGGGATTTCCGATTTTAAGAAAACGCGTATTTTTGTTCCGGGGACAATCTGGTGGGGATTTTTGATATCCTTATTCATTTCCCAGAGCCCCGGCCAGTCCCACTGGGAATTGTAGAAGCGCTGGGACAGATCCCAGAGGGTGTCTCCTTTTTGTATGGTATAGTAAAAGCCCGAATCCTGGGCCCAGCCCGTGGACAGGAAACCAAAGAATAAAAAGACGATGATACCTGAAATATTTGCTATCCATTTTGTTTGATACATGGTACCCCCTTGATCTGCAGTGATTCCCTCTGAATATCTTGACTTTATTTAAACGCCTGTTCTATAAAAAGTCAAGAATTGTTACTCTAATACCTTAGGATTGGACAAAAAAGATGAAACCTGTTGCCAATTTGCTGTTTGAGATGCGAATGTTAAAAGATATTGTCCGGTCCGGTTATTCTTTTCTGGGATCAGGTCGTGAAACCATTGCAGAACACTGTTTTACCATGGCCTTTATCTGTTTTGTCATGTCAAGACTGGATACGGATATTGATGGGTCAAAACTGATGGCAATGGCCCTGCTCCATGATATTCCAGAAGCCCGGACCGGAGATCTTAACTATGTGCAGAAAAAATATACCCAGGCCGATGAAGCCAAAGCCATTTCTGATTTGATAAACCCGCTTTCTTTTGGTAATGATATCAAAGTCCTTATTGAGGAGTTTAATCTGGGCGAAACCAGAGAGGCAAAACTTGCCAAGGATGCGGATCAGCTTTCATTTGTTTTGGAATTGAAGAAACTTGAAGATACGGGGGCTGTGTCGGCTGAAAAATGGCTGCCCCTGGTCATCGGTCGGATCGAAACACCAATGGGCAAACAGATGGCCCAGGGAATAATGGAAACCCGATGGGACGAATGGTGGACAAAGGACTATTCCGAAGAATAGGGCTTGGGGGGTAGCCCCGGGGAGCGCATGGACAAAGATCTTATATCATTGCTGTATGTGGCGGATAAAAACAATGAGGGCCAGATGGGTCTGTTTTCCAAAGCAAATGGGTTTTCGGCCAATTTTTGCTGTACAAAAGATCTGGATGCCAAAAATGCATGGAAAAAACCTGTGGATGTCCTTTTAATGGACGACCCTGCAATCCAGAATCCGGCCGCAATTGAATCTGTAGTAGAAAGAATCCATGCCATAGGAGCGGTTTTGTCCCCGTTTCAACCGGCCTTTTTTCTGGGTGTGGATGCCTATCCGGAATTTGAGGCAAGAATGGCCCTCCAAGCGGCAGGGGTTGATGAATTGATTGTTCTGCCCCTGTCAGCGGAAGAAGTGTATGCCCGTTCCAATATCCATATAGCGAAAAAGACCCTCGAACAAAAACAAATTCTCCAGAAACAGACCCTGGATAAGGCCTTTCATTACCTGGACAAGTTTAAACTGGAATTGAAAACAGTTAAACAAGAGCTGATCCGGGAAAAAAACAGCCTGAACGCTGCCCTCAAGCAGATCCACCACATGACCCGTGAGCGGGATGGGATGAAAAAGACCATTTCCCATATGAAAGAAACGCTTACCCGGAATGTAAGGGGGTTTGAACGGCTTTTGTCCACTTTGATCACCACGCGAATCGAACAAAACAGGGGGCATGGCGACAGGGTCGCCCAGGTCGCCTGTTTTATTGCAAAACAATTTGGGTTTGCTGAAAAAAAGTTGGAGGATATTCGAAAAGCTGCTATGCTGCACGAAGTCGGGCTTCTTTTCATGCCCGGGCAGGCATTGGAAAAACCGGAGAATGCGCTTACAAATTATGAAAAAAATATCTGGATTCAATATCCTGTAAAAGGGGCCGATCTGTTAAAAGAATGCCAGGGATTTGAAGATGCAGGGGAAATGATCCGGTTTCTAAATGAAAATTCCGATGGTACGGGATTTCCCGACGGATTGAGGAAAAATCTTATCCCATTGGGCTCCCGGATACTTGCCGGAGCCGATGCCTTTGACCGGCTGAGGGATAGTCCCGAGATCCTTTCCCTGGAAGATTTGATGGCGGCTTTGGAGGGCCTGTCCGGTTCCAGGCTTGATCCTGCCATTGTGAGCTGGCTTGAAAAATATGCCGTGCTTCACTTGGGATCCGATGCCTACCGGGTAAGGGGAGTGGGGGTAGAACAGCTTGAACCCGGAATGACACTGGGAACGGCATTGTTTACATCCACTGGAACCAAGCTTTTTTCTGTGAACACCTTGCTGACACAGGATGCAATTGACAAGATTATACAATATCACAGGGAATACCCTGTGGATGAAATAATTTACATAAAGGCTTAAAAAATGGACATTGCTTCGATTATCGGTGTTGTCTCAGGGACAGGGTTTATACTGGGCACCATACTTTTGGGCGGCAGTATCATGATGTTTGTCAATATTCCGTCCATTCTCATTGTTGTGGGAGGAACCATCGCCGCCACCATGGTCGGCTATCCCTTGTCTGATTTTCTAGGGATGTTCAAAACCGGCCTAAAAATTTTTATGTTTAAAATTGAAAAGCCTGAAAATATCATTGCCAATCTGGTTGAAATATCCAATAAGGCCCGGAAAGGGGGGTTGCTGTCCATAGAAGGGGATATCCAGACCACCCCTGATCCCTACCTTGCCCAGGCACTTCAGATGACGGTGGATGGGGTAAAAACCGGAGATATTGCCGCCATCATGCAGAAAAGAATGGCATTGACCAAAAAAGGGCTGGATACGGGGGCGGACATTTTTTCCAGCATGGGGGCCTATGCCCCTGCCTTTGGGATGATCGGAACCCTGATCGGCCTTGTCCAGATGCTGGCCAATCTGGATGACCCTTCTTCCATCGGACCCAAGATGGCCGTGGCCATGATCACCACCTTTTACGGGGCGATTATGGCCAATCTGTTTTTTATTCCCATGAGCGATAAACTTTCTGGAAGAAATGAAGAAGAGATTACCAATATGAATATCATCTTTGAAGGGATTCTTTCCATCCGGGAAGGCGAGCATCCAAAACTCATGGAAGATAAGCTCAAGGTGTATATGTCCAAAAGCAAGACAGAAGAAAAAAAATAATACATTTAAAAAAAGAGAATAGACCATGGCTGATGAAACCGGCACAGAAGCAGCAGCAGAGGTAATCTTACCACCGCCGCCTGCCGAGGGGAAAAAGGGGGCCCCGGGCGCGCCTGCATGGATGGCCACCTTTGCCGATCTTGTAACCCTTTTGATGTGTTTTTTTGTTCTGCTCTTTGCCATGAGCACCACCCAGCAGGAGACCTATAAGGAGTTGGTGCAGTCCCTGCGAAGTGCCCTGGGCTCCCAGGCCGTGCCCGAGTCAGGAACCCGGGAGGGGCTGACCATGCATGCGGTTCCTTCCGAAGAGCCTTCCGAGAACCAGCAAATAGATGAGCTGGGCGGAATGATTGAAAAGGAAATGGAGGAGATTGTCTCCGAGATCAGGGAATTGGTGTTGTTCAACAAGCTTGGCGGTGAGGTGAGTGTCACCAAAACCGAAGACGGTGTGGTCATTACCATGTCGGATTTGCTTCTTTTTGCCCAGGGAGGGACCCAGTTGAGTGGAAAAGGGCAGGATATCCTTCAAAAGGTTGCCTCTGTCTTGTCCAAGCTTGCCTACCAGGTCAAGATAAAAGGGCATACGGACAGCGAACCCATATCCTCGGCATATTTCCCCTCAAACTGGGAATTGTCCAGTGCAAGGGCATCTACCGTGGTCCGTCTGCTGGTCCAGAACGGGGTGCCTCCCGAGTATATCTCTGCCGAAGGCTATGCCCAATACCATCCGGTGGCCACCAATGATACTGCCCAGGGCAGGGCCTTAAACCGGCGGGTCGAAATTGTCTATGAGCGGGACAGTATTGCCCGGCAGTTTTCAGGTCTGAAGAGCCCCTAGAACAAAAGTATCACATGGGTCTGTTGGTTCTGGCATCTTCCAGGGCAATTTCAAGTTCTGCCACCCCGATTTCAGGCATGCCCAAGATATCGGCCTCCTTTGAGCTGACAATTCCGGCAAGGTCGGCACCCGGTTCATTTTTTTCCATTTTTATGCACACCGCATTCACAAGCCTCACGATCAGCAATAGAAGGTCTGAATAGTTGTATTCTGTTGCATGGTGGTCCCGTGCAATGATGCGGTATCGTTCGGGCAGATGCCATTTGGTGAGAAGCGAATATCCCAGCACCGAGTGGAGGCTGTCGAGAATTTTTTCAATGAGTTGTGGCGGGGGCTTAAACGCTGAGGATTCCGATTCAAGGATTTTTTCCAGGGCTGTTAACAAATAAAGTTTTCCCATATCATGCAAAAGGCCTGCAATAAAGGCTTTGGGAATCAATTCCCCCAGGGACAGATACTTGGCTGTCCACAACGTTCCGATGGCACAGGAAACAGAATGATTCCACAACCGGCTCTGGTATGAGCGGATCAGGGGGTTGTTCGATTTGAAATTTTGCTGGTGTACCACTTTCATGATGATATTGATCATTTCATCCTGCCCCAGTCGTATGATGGCATCCTTAATGGTGTCCACATCTCCCAGGCCCCGATAAAAAGGGGAGTTGGCCGTTTTGAGAATCTGGCTTGTCAGTGTGGGGTCCAGGCGGATCATCCGGGCCAGTACATTGAAGTCCGGGTTGTTTTTTGTGGCTTCTCCCTGAATTTTCATGGCCTTTGGGCTGAGGACAGGTAAGGAGTCCTCTTTTTGGATCTGTTGCTTTATGATCTCAATGATGCTGGCTTTTTGCGGCATGTTCAGGACACTCCTAACAGTCTGTTAATCTCTTGGATGGGACGGGGCGCAAGCAGCCGGGGAATGCATCTGAAGGTTTCCTCTAAGGTTGTGATCCCTGAAGAAACCTTGGACAGGGCATCTTCCATCAATGTCACCAGTCCTGCGGTTTCGATGCTGATTTTTCTCAAATCATAACTGGATCGGCTTGCCAAAATAGCTTCCCTGACAAACTCATTGAGCACCAGCATTTCATAAACAGCCACCCGGCCTTTGTAGCCGGTGTGGTTGCAGATAGGGCAGCCTCTTCCTTTCATGAGTTCCCTTTTTCCCATATCGTCGGGGCCGTATCCCAGAAGTTTCAGGTCTGCCGATGATGGTTTGTAGGGCTGTTGACAATGGGGGCAGACCCTTCTTAATAAGCGCTGGGCCAGGACACAGGTAACGGTGGAGGAAATCAGAAAGGCCTCAATATCCATGTTCATCAGGCGTATCAACCCGCTGATACTGTCTTCCGTATGGAAGGAGGTTAATACCTTGTGCCCTGTGAGCGCCGCATGAACCGCCACTCCGGCTGAATAATTATCCCTTACTTCTCCGATAACGATAACATCCGGATCCTGGCGGACAATATGGCGAAGGGTCTCCTGAAAGGTCCGGTTGATACCCGGATCAATGGAACACTGGGAAATCCCTTCGACCACATATTCCACAGGGTCTTCGGCCGTCACAATACTGATTTGGGGATTGGAGATCTCCGCTACGCAGGAATAAAGCGTGGTTGTTTTGCCGGAACCCGTCGGGCCCGTGATGATCATGACCCCGCTGGGGACATTCAGTACATCTCTTTTGAATCGTTCGAGCATTTTGGGCTGCATCCCGATCTGATCGAATTTTATGATCTGATCGATTCGGTTCAAAATTCGCAATACAATTTTTTCACCAAAGACCGTAACAAAAATGGATATTCTCAAGTCCAATGCGTTTCCCTTGTGTTCAAAGGTCATCCTGCCGTCCTGGTGGCGTCTTTTTTCTGCTATATTTGCCTTGCACAATATTTTTATCCGGGAGGCAACCATGGTGGCGGCATTGGCAGGAAACATCTTATAGGGCACCAGAATACCATCTATTCTGTATCTCACCTGGAGCCGCTCTTCAAAGGGTTCAATATGGATATCGCTGGCTCCCT
>JAHIVS010000134.1 GCA_018816605.1 Pseudomonadota bacterium | reverse complement strand
CCCAGATGGGCATAGGCCCCGGTGTCGTAGTCGATTTCACATTTCAGGGCAACCAGTTCCCCGTCTTTTTTCGCCCCCAGGCAATAGTGCATGCGGGCGGCATGGCGTTTATACCCGGCCACCATGCTTTCTTCCCGGTCCCACCACATTTTAACGGTCCTGCCCTTTGTGTTAAGGGCTGCCAGGGCCAGCAGGCATTGAACCGTGGCCCCATCCAGCCGGGCCACCCCGTTTTCCGTCTCAATATAGGCGTGCTCTTGAACCGGGGTGGAAAAACGTTCTTCAAGGAGGATATCGCAGGTTGAAATGGCACTCGGGTCGCCCTTAATGATGGTGGCAGCCTTGAGGATGTTCCCGGTATTAAGGGCGTGGGCCTTGGGGGCCCGGTCGGTTAGGGTGGACCGGAGCTGCCCGTGGGCGATCCCGGCCCGGCGCACGCCGGCCCAGAGCAGGTTTTCAGGAGATAGGTCCGAAGCAAATAATTCCTTTCCCCTTGTCTTGTCCGGGGCATCGAAACGGGGGGATCGGCGGCCGATATCCTGAATGGGAGAGATGTTTTTCATAGATGATTTTATACTGTGGCCAGTGGTTTTGTGTCAAGGGACAATAACAGTTGACCGTATTGTATTATGGGGGGTGATATGGTTCCCACGGGTCATGGATTTGCGGCCATTTTTTTTTAAAAAATCCTACTTTCATCAATGGCTGTGGCCCAAAGCGGATAGACGTCGGTCCGGACTTTACGGGGTGTCTCAAGGCGCCTGGTCGGTTTTACCCCATGGGTCAGAACCGATATTCCAGGCCCAGATAAAAAGAACGGCCCGTCATCCAGCTGTCTTGGTCGGTGGAATAGTTTTCATCCAGCAAGTTGTCAATTGAGCCCTTCAGCCTGAGTTCCCCTCCCTTTTCAAATCGGGCAAGCCGCTGGCTGCATCTGAAGGCCACAACCCATACATCTCCGACATCTTCCAGCGTATCCTGGGACTTGATTTCGCTGCTTCCGGATATACGGTCAACCGTATACTGGGTGCCGTAATAGGTGCCGTCCAGACTGGCGGTAAGGCCGATTTTGTCGAACGTCAAGACCAGACCTGCGGACAGACTGTCCTGGGTACGATCCGGTATTTTCCAGGCGTTGTCGTCTTCAAACTTGAGCAGGTGGGTCCAGTAGATGTAGGGTTCCAGCTGGAAATTGTATGCCGGAGACTTGATCATATCATATTTCACGCCCAGCTCAATCCCCTGGATTTGAGCTGAATCCACATTATAATACCAATAATGCTTGCCATTGTAATGGTCATCCGCCCCATTGTGTGTCTCATACCCGATCCTGTCTTTATAATCGCTGTGAAACCAGGTGGCAGATATGAACAGGGACTTCCAGTCCATATCAAATCCGATATCAATGTTATCGCTTTTTTCCGGTTCCAGATCCGGGTTGCCCACAAAGGGGGTGGACATCATGACGGTATATCCGGTCATCTGCCGGGGCAGCGGCATTTTAAAGGCCTTGGCATAATTGGCCCGCAGCTTGAGAGTGTCCGTGGGGTTGTAGACGATACCCAAAGACGGGGTCCAACTGTTTTTGACCACATCCCTGGTCACGGTCAGACCCTCTCGTATTTTCCGGGCGTTTACCGAAATATCAAAACCATCATACCGGATACCGCCCGACAGGATAAGGTTCTTTTTTTCCAGCAGGTGGAGTTCTCCCAGCAGAAAGCCGCCGATATTGTCAAAATCGCTTTGTGCGGTGTTCTGGGTTGGGGAACTTGCGGCCGCACCATCCTGGCTCTGGTCAAACCGGTAGGACATCCAATCCATACCTGAAACCGCGCGAAATGAGCCAAACTCCCGGCTCGCCTGCAGCTGGGAGCCCTGGAATTCGTTGTTGTTCTCGGACAGCGGCAGCTGGGTGATGCTGGTTTTGGTGAACCGCTTCAGATCGTAATTGACTTCACCTCTGAAATACCGGGCAAGCCAGGTCGTGGAACCAGATTCATTTTTTCCCTCGTAGGAGAGGTCAATGGTGTGGTTGTCCCGGTCCTGGCGGGTAAAATAGTTATAAGCGCCTGCGGCATCTTCCCCCTTTCCGGCATCATTGGTATCCGATCCCTGGACAATCAGGCCCAGGCGGTTGCCGTCGTTGATATTCCAGCCGGTATTGAGATTGTAACGCGTCCGGCCGTCCACATCACTGTTGTTATATTTTTCACCATTCCCCAGATCATATTCGTCTCTGGAGTAGTAGGCAGCGGATACGGCAAAATCCACAGGGCCTTGTTGCCCTGAGACACCGGCCTTGTACCGTTGTTCGTTCCAACTGCCGGCACCGGCCTCAACAAAGGCTTTAGGCTTCCTGCCCCCTTTCCGGGTGATGATATTGATGACCCCGCCCATGGCGGCAGCCCCATACTGAACCGCTCCCGGGCCACGGATCACTTCAATACGCTCCGCATTTTCCAGGCCGATATTTCCCAAAAAGTCAGAGCCGGTACGATGGCCGTCCACCAAGACCAGAATATCTCCGGCAACATCAAATCCATGCATGGAGGTACGTCCCCCGCGAATGACCACACCTTCGTTTCCATAGCTTTCAGCGCCATCATAGTATACCTGGATGCCGGCTTTTTTCAGCAAAGCGGCCACTGATACCGCTCCGGAACGCTGGATATCTTTTTCTGTGAACACGGTAATATTCTGACTTACATTTCTCAGATTTTCCTGGGTTCTGTTGGCTGTCACGACCATGGTATCCATTTCACAAAACGCTTTTGACTGGGTTTGCCTGTCCAATGAAAAACCGGTCGTACAGAACAGCAGCACCATGAGAATGCCCATAAACTTTTTCTTTAGCAAATGTTTCATTGTTTGATGTTCTCCCATTTTTTGAAGCCCCCCCAAAAAAAACAAAACCCCGAACCGACTTAATAAATCGATTCGGGGTATCCCTTTTCTTCGCCTCGAATATATTGTTAACCCTATTTTCCACGGAGGGTTGTCAATCTCATCCAGGCAGGTCTTCTGACTCTTGGTTCATCCTAGTCACTGCACCTTCCCACCAATTTGATAATTAGCAGTGGCATTTTGCAGTTTTCGTCACCAACTACAGCGGCGGGCCCGTTCCTGATTTTAACAGGATTCCCTTTTCAGCCTTAATCGGCACCTGAATTACTTGAAATCCTATTACCTCTTGCTCAGCAGTCCTGTCAACATTTTTTTAAAACAAATCAGGCGTTATCGGGGATCACCCTGGCGAGGGGCGATCTTGACGCTTTTTTAAAATGTCTTTGTGTTAAAAAACAGGAAAACCCAATGTCCTTTATGAAAAACCCATTGAAAAAAGAAGGAATCGTGGTAGAGTATCCATGTCATCACCCCTGGTCCATGGTTGAATTGTTTGCTTCGT
This sequence comes from Pseudomonadota bacterium, assembly GCA_018816605.1. The sequence continues at coordinate 7,612 of JAHIVS010000134.1, read as the reverse complement.
CTGGCCCCATTATCTTTCAGGATCCACCTTGAAAAAGTTGATGAAGCCATTACTATACTTAAAGAGATGATTGACCAAGTAAAAGAAGCGGTCTCAGTCCTCTGGACATCCTGGCGGCTGAGATATGTTCATGTAAAAAACCAGCCAATTTTTAAACAGAAAAAGGAGATATTCCATGGCCACTACCAAACTTGCAGGCAACCCGATTACTCTGTCCGGCGATTTTCCCGCCAAAGGTGCTGTTGCCAAAAATTTTACAGCGGTTCAACAGGATCTGTCACCTGTTTCCCTTGAAACTTTTAAAGGGAAAAAAATTGTTCTGAATATTTTCCCCAGCATTGATACGGAGGTGTGCGCCACCTCGGTCCGCAAGTTCAACGAACAGGCGGCAGCCCTTAAAAATACCCAGGTGATCTGTCTGTCTGCGGATCTGCCCTTTGCCCATAAACGCTTTTGCGGTGCCGAAGGGATCAAAAACCTGATTACGGCCTCCTTGTTTCGCAACCAGAGTTTTGCCAGAGATTACGGGGTACTGATTACAGACGGACCCCTGGCAGGCCTGACCGCCCGGGCCGTGGTTGTTGTGGATGAAGCCGGCAAGATCCTTTATGTCCAGCTGGTGGACGACATTACCCATGAACCCGATTATGAGGCTGCTTTGGCCGCCCTGGCCTGATTTAAATCCGAAAATCAGATGCAGATCAACTTTCTGAAGGGAGGACCTCAATGAAAGGGCTTATGAAATGGATGGTGATGGGAGCAGGACTGGTTCTGGCATTGATCGCCGGGGCAATTGTCCTGATCCCGCAACTTGTTGACATTCAACACTATAAGCCCATGATAGAAGACCTGGTTTCAGAGCAGACCGGTCGTTCTTTTTCCATGGGAAACGATATAAAGCTCTCTGTTTTCCCCTGGGTGGGGGTGAGTCTGTCCGACCTTCGCCTTGGCAATCCAAAGGGGTTTAAAAATCCGGACATGGTGACCGTGAAACGATTTGAAGCACGGTTAGGGCTCATGCCCCTGCTCTCCCGTAAAATAGAGGTGGCCGCCTTTGTGGTGGATACGCCCATTGTTTTCCTGGAAAAAACCAAGAACGGAAAGCTAAACTGGGAAAATATCGGCCCGGCTGATCCTCCCATGAAAGATGCGGCAGCAGGAAAAGAAGAGCCCGGCCAAAAAAGCAACACCCCAGCTCCCGGAAATGGGAAGCTGCCCATTGAGTCTTTTTTTGTGGAAAATTTTTCTATTTTAAACGGAGGTGTTTCCTATGTGGACCAGGGTACGGGATTGAAAAAACAGGTCTCTGATTTTAACCTGAACCTCACGGATATCAGCCTTGACAAGCCTGTCGGGGTGAAGCTGGGTGCAAAGCTGGATGGGAACCCCCTATCACTGGAAGGAAAGGCAGGTCCTGTGGGCAGAAAGCCGGGTAAGCAGGATGTGAACCTGGACATGACCATTACGGTACTTAAGCAATTGAGTCTCCACCTTACAGGGACGATCAGCCAGCCTAAGGGCGCGCCCAGGATTGCCATGGACCTTGAGGTTGCTTCGTTTTCACCCCGGGAACTATTTTCCGGGCTGGGACAGGACTTTCCCGTGATAACAGCCGATCCAAAGGTTCTGGACAAGGTGTCCCTGAAAGCACGGGTTGAGGGCAATGCCAAGGCTGTGTCCCTTTCAAACGGATCCCTGATTCTGGACGATTCCGGTTTTACCTTTTTGGCAGATATCACGGCCTTTGATAAGCCGGATCTCAAGTTTGATGTGACCCTGGATGCCATTGATCTGGACCGGTATCTGCCCCCGAAACAAGAAGGGGCGGGCGGGCAAACATCCGACCCGCAACCGGCCGGTACGTCATCTGCCCAGGAGAGTGCCGGAGCCCAATCCGTTCCCGGAAAAAAAAAAGATTATGGGCCGTTGCGGACACTTCTGCTGGACGGCAACCTCAGGGTGGGAAGCCTGAAAGTCGCAAACATTACGCTTGGGGATTTTCTGGCCCGGATAACTGCTAAAAACGGGGTTATTGACCTGGACCCCGTGAGCTTAAAGCTTTATGGCGGCAGCCTGGTCTCCAAAACCCGTCTGGATGTGCGCAATAACGAACCTGTTACCCAGGTGACCCTGGATGCCGATGGAATACAGGCAGGTCCCTTCCTCAAGGATGCCATTGGAAAAGAAACCATTGAGGGAGCCCTGTCGGCGGCCATGACCCTGGACCTGGCCGGAGAAACCCCGGACATGATCAAAAAGAGCCTGGAGGGAAAGGGAGAGCTTAAATTTATTGACGGTGCCATTGTGGGCATCGACATTGCCGGCACGGTCCGGAATGCGTCATCGGCTCTGGGCCTGGGGAGCAAGCCTTCGGAAAAACCCCGGACCGATTTTGCCGAGCTGACGATTCCTTTTTCAGCAGAAAAGGGAATCGTTACCATTCCGGGGGCAAGCCTTGTCTCTCCGCTCATCCGTCTCGGGGTCGGGGGAGATGCCGACCTGGTGAAGGAAACCCTTGATTTCAAGGTGGAACCCAAGTTTGTGGCCACCTTAAAGGGTCAGGGGGACACTGAGGCCAGGTCCGGTCTGCTGATTCCCCTTCTGGTTACCGGATCCTTTGACGCCCCCAGGATCCGGCCGGATTTAAAGGCCATGGTCCGGGGGGGGGTGCCGGATGCGGCGAGTATCAAACAGAGCCTGAGTACAAAAGGGGTGTCCGATGGGACGTCTGTTGAAGAGAAAGCCAAGGGTCTGTTAAAGTGGTTTTTCCCAGGAACCAAAGAGTGATGGGGCCTTTGGAACAAAGGAAACAAAAAGATGGGAAAGCATACAGGTGTCTGGATGATGCTGGGTGTCTTTTTTGGGATGTTGGGGCCGGTTTATGCCACAAATTTCTGGTTTGAAAAAGGGACCGATACCCTTAAAAGCGTCGGTTTGCCAAAGGATACAGCTGTAAAAAATGCATCTGGGGCAGGGGTGTCCGTGGGTGAGATTGCAGCGGGCTTAAAAGAGGCGCTTTCCATGGGATCGGATACGGTGGTCAAACAATTGGGTGCAACCAACGGGTTTAACACGGATCCGGCCATTCACATTCCCCTGCCCAAAAGCCTGTCCATGGTGAAACTTGCATTGGGTAAGATCGGGTATGGAGCTTTGGTCGATGACCTGGAGCTGAAATTAAACCGGGCAGCAGAAGCGGCCACGCCCCAGGCAAAAAAATTGTTTCAGGATGCCATCTCCTCCATGACCTTTGAGGATGTCCATGCAATTTATAAAGGGGCAGATGATGCTGCCACCCAATATTTCAAAGAAAAAATGTCCCCGGGTCTGGCCAAGGCCATGGAACCTGTGATAGACAATACCCTGTCCCAGGTGGGGGCGGTCCAGGCCTATGATGAGATGATGGGGAAGTACAAGGCACTTCCTTTTGTGCCGGATGTAAAATCCAACCTGACAGGACATGTAGTGGAAAAGGGCATGGCGGGTATTTTCCATTATATGGCCCGGGAGGAAAAAGCCATTCGGCAGAACCCGGTCAATCGGACCACCCGATTGTTGAAAAAGCTGTTTAATTGATTTGAATTGAAAATGAGGTGAGCATGGAACTGAAATTTTACGGTGCAGCGGGCGAGGTAACCGGGTCAATGCATCTTTTGGACACGGGCGATGATCAGATTCTTTTTGATTGCGGAATGTACCAGGGCCGGAGAAAAGAAAGCGCCGAAAAAAATAAGAATTTTTCCCTGGACCGGTCCAAGATCACCAACCTGGTCCTGTCCCATGCCCATATTGACCATTCCGGCAGGATTCCCATGCTCACGGAAAAAGATTTTTCCGGCAGGATCGTGACCACCCGGCCCACAAAGGGTGCCCTGGAGTATATGCTCTTGGACAGCGGTCACATCCAGGAGTCCGACGCCCAATACCTGAACTATAAATCGTTGCGGTCCTTTCTCTACAGCCAGGAACAGAACAAACAGCAACAGGGTATGACCAACAAAGAGAAAGCCGGCATTAAAAAGCTTTTGAAAAAGAGTCCCTATGAGCTGGATACACTGGTCATTGATAAACTTCAGAAAGCCCATGGCCTTGAGACCTTTACCCCCCTGTACACCATGGAGCAGGCCCGGCAGTCCCTGACCTATATCGACGGATACCCCTTTGGCACGCCGGTAACCATTGGTAAGGATACCACGGTAAAATTTTATGTGGCCGGCCATATTCTGGGGTCCGCCTTTTCCCTGGTCACGGTGAGACAGGCGGACAGAACCGTCCGGATTCTGTATACCGGGGATGTGGGGCGGTTTGACAAGCCCATTATCAAGGATCCCACCCTTGTCTTTGACGAGGAAGACCGGAACATTGACCTGATGATAACGGAAAGCACCTATGGGGACCGGGAACATGATCCGGTCAAGGACCTGGGAGACAGTCTTAAAAAGGTGCTGATTTCAACCTTTAAGCGGGGGGGGTCTGTGATTATTCCTTCCTTTGCCTATGGCCGTACCCAGGAAATCATCTATATTCTCCACGAGCTGTATGAATCAGGACAGGTGCCCCGAAAACCCATATATGTGGACAGCCCCCTGGCTTCCAACCTGACCACTGTTTTTGGCGAACATCCGGAAAGCTATGACGAGGATACCCATAAAACATTCCTTGAAAAAGGCCTGAATCCCTTTTATTTTGACAAGATCAAATTTGTGGAAACAGTTGAGGAATCCATGCGCCTGAACCGGGATGAGTCCCCCCATGTGGTCATCTCCGCATCGGGCATGTGTGAGGCCGGCCGTATTCTTCATCATTTGCGGCATAAAATCCATGATGCCAAAAACACCATTTTATTGGTGGGGTATATGGCCCAGCACACCCTGGGCCGGCGCATTGAAGAGCTGGGAACCGGCATTGCCAATGGGGAGGATTCCCAGGAACCTTTGGAAGTAAAGATCTTGGGAAAAAGCTACCCCTTGAGGGCACGGGTTGAGAAAATAGGCGGGTTTTCCGCCCATGGCGATAAGCATGAGCTTGAACGCATCATCGCAGGGTCCAATCTCAATGTCAAACGAATCGGGATCGTCCATGGAGAGGCCGCACAAAGTGAGGCTTTTTCAAAACGCTTACAATCCCTGGGGTATGATACCTTTATCCCGGCACCCGGAGACACGATTACCATTTAGGGGCTCTTTGGTGGGGCAGATAACTTTTTACAAAAAAGACCTGGCCTGCCAGGTCTTTTTATTATCGCAAGATGACCGTTCCAAACCCCATGGGGTGGACCGCCATTTTGCTGCCCACAATATCCTCAATGGTAAAGGGAAACCAGAGTTTGTTTATTTGGGGCTGGGCCGCAAAAAAATGGGTGGCAAATGCGCCCAGAATTTTACTATAAAACGGACTTGCTCTGCCTGCCGAAGCCTGGTCAGTAAGATCAATGAGAAACTGGACCCTGGCAAGCCCCTGGTCAACCGCCATATTGGCTGAGATAAAAGGGGCTTTCGGTTTTCCGTTAAAAAGGGAGATCATGGAGAAATCGCAGGCTGCAAATGCCTTGAGATATGTTGCTGTTTTGTCCGGTCCCAGGTCCTTTTGTCTCAGGTTGATACATTTTTCCCGGGCAACTATAAAATTGAGATTTTTTTCCAGGACATAGTGTTCAAAGATTTGAAACAAATCCCCCGGACCCTTTTTTTCATTCAGATCTGTCAGCTTCCACATACCAGGCCCCCTGGCTTCGGGTTATAGGTCATTATACCTTGTCAGGATGGATTCAAATTCGGGCTGAAGCGTTCGCACGGATTTAAATATGTCCGGGTCCAGATGCGTGCCTGCCGCTTGTTCAAGTGTCTGCCAGGTATCCCTGGCTGAACAGGCGTCTTTATAAGGCCGTTTCGATCTCAGGGCGTCATAAACGTCTGCAAAGGCGACAATCCGTCCCTGGATTGGAATTTGTTCTTTTTTAAGTCCCCCGGGATACCCGGATCCGTCCCATTTTTCGTGGTGGGTCATGGCAATGATGGCGGCATATGTTTTTAACGGATCCTGTATCCCGGTCAGGGGATGTTCATCTTCCTTTAGTGCATAAAAGGCTTTCATCCCCTTGGGTTTTTCCAGAAGAATGTCAGCCCCTATTTTACAATGGGTTTTCATGACCGTCCATTGGTCCCTGGTCAATTTGTTTTTTTTCAGCAGGATGGTGTCCGGAATTCCGATCTTCCCCAAATCATGGAGGGGAGCGGTCAGGAAGATGAGATCGATTTCCTCCTGGGAAAGGTCCAGGCTCTGGGCGATTATCCGGCTGTAGTGGCCCACCCGGACCACATGGTCGCCGGTCTGCTCGTCCCTGAGTTCGCCGGCCTTGGCAAGGCGCCAGACCAGATCCTGGTGAAGGAGGTCCAGCTGAAGGGTTCTTTCCTTGACCTTGGTTTCAAGGCTTAAGTTGTGGTAGATGAGTTCATCCTGGTATGACTTCAGGCGCAGGGCACTGGTGATACGCGCCAGCAGATCCTCATAGCTCACGGGCTTGTTGAGCAGATCGGTGGCACCCAATTCAAGGGCTTTTCGTTTAAGTGCGCCTTCACAGTTTGCCGTCAGGATAATAACGGGAATGGTGCGGGTGGACCTGGCTGTCTGGAGTGATTTTAACAGATCAAAGCCGGACTTTCCCGGCATGTTGATATCACTGATAATGACATCAAAGGCGATTGTCCTTGTGAGGGCCAGTGCCTGGTCCACGCTTTGGGCCGAAAAAATATTCCACCGGGCTTTTTGTTTGCGGAGCATTCTTTCCATTGCCTTGAGATAGTTGTTTTCATCATCCACAAAAAGCAAATTTTGCATTTTTATCTGAATCCTTAACCATAAACCCATACGACACTTGTTCATGGTGCCATGTTTTTTCCCCTTAATCAACACCAAATTCAGAGGGCTTGAGCAGGCTCAGGTAGTCCACCAGTGCTTTGTGTTTTTTAAAGGCCAGTTTTTCTTGTTTAATAAAAATATTAAAGTGGTCTGCCCCGGGTTTGATCCGGGGAAAGGGATCGATCAAAACAGCCTCTTCCAGTTCCCGCAGGACAGTGTACTTGGGTACAAACCCGATACCAAGGCCTGCAATTGCGCCATTGATGATGCCCCTTATGTGATTGATCTGGACCACATTTTTCAGGCAGGTTCTTTTTTTTGTCGGAATGGCCGAGATGAAATTTTGCCACCATTCCAGGCGTTTGTCGTTGGACAGGATATTGATGCGCTCAAGGTCTTCCAGGGAGCGGATTCTGTTCTCCCGGACAAAGGCGGGGGAGGCAATGGTGACATATTGTTCCTGGAAAAGATAGATTTTTGAAATATTGGGCAGCAGATGGTCCTTGCAATCAATGATCAGGTCCACCTCGTCCTGAACCAGGGCTGTTTCCAGGTGGTGGGAGAAAAAAAAATCCAGAAGAATGTCCGGCTGGGCATCCAGAAAGGCCTTGATATGGTTGATCAGGATGCTGGTGCCGAACTCCACGGTGCTGCCGATGCGGATACGGACCCTGGCCTCTTGTTTGAACCGGGCGATATCCTGGTCCGCCCGTTCAATTTCATAAAAGATGCGTTGACAGGACTCAAACAGAGT
>JAHIVS010000133.1 GCA_018816605.1 Pseudomonadota bacterium | reverse complement strand
TCCCGGTTTCCCGTGATCTGAAAATTCGAATACACCGCGCAGACCTGGGAACAAAACCCGCAGTTTGTGCAGGCGGTCAGGCTGAAAATCTCCAGCAGCCCCATCTGTTTTTTCAGGTTGACACGGGTGCTTTTTTTCCAGGCACTTGTCACGGGAACGGCAATCAGGTGAAACATCCGGGAGAAAGGGAGAAAGGCCAGCAACAACAGGCCGGCTCCGTAGTGGAGCCAATATAAAAAAAGGTCAACCCGGAAACCGGCCAACCCGTTGCCAATGGGGGTTATTTTCCCTGCCAGGAAACGTGAAACAAAGGCCGAATCCGGTTTTTCATGACAGTCCAGGCAGTACTCCTGGTTCAGGGCCTTGCCGGCTTCAAAATCAGCTGTTGCAAACGGAATTGCCTCTTTGAGCACCAGATGATAGTTCCGGGCCCAGTAAGCCCGCAACTCATTCAATCCCCCCGCCTCGTCCAGACCGGAATATTCTTCAACCATCTCGTCAAACCTGGGTTCCGAAATGATCCGCATGGCTTCCAGCAAAAAGCCGGATACCACAAGGCTGAAAATCAGAAAAATGGTGACCGTGCCCTTGAAGCGACCTCCCCTGTCGCCTGTTTCCCGAATCTTTCTGGCACGGTTTATCCGCCGGGCCAGAAACAGGAGACACCCCAGGCCGACACCAACCCCTGCAATATTTCTCAGGAACCTGAACGGGCCGATTCCCGGCTGGTACCAGGAAAACATCCCGGCAGTGACATCATCCAGGGCATGGACCGCCAGAAGATAGGAAAACCCGGATATAACCAGGGCATGGACCAGCCACCTTAATTTTCCGGCCTTGAACAATCTTATCTGGAACAGGGTGTTGAACAGAAACCCTTTGCCAGTGAAGTTAAAAATTTTTTTGGCCCAGGGTTCCCTGTCCCGTTCAAAAAACCGGCTCTTCCTTGCAATGGACTGGAAACGATAGACAAGGCCGGTCAAAAAGATTACCAGGACCCCATATAGGAGGATACGAAATATCATTTGCCTGCCTCTGACCGTCTTTTGTGGAACCTGTCCACTGCCGCGCAGGCAGACACCAGGCAGACACCGGCCCCGGATTTGAGCCGTATCCAGTCATTGTGGGCCAGAATACTGCCGACAGCGTAAAGATCATCGAACACGGGTGCCCCCCTTTTGTTAAGGGGCCGGAAGTTTCCATCTGTTTCAATGCCGGACCGATTGACCGGGTGGCCCTGGCGGGTCAGAAAATCGGTCCCGTGCCAGAGGCTGCGCGTCACAGGCTGGTGCACATTCAAGTGAAAGATTGTCTCCACAATCCGTTCCCGTCTGGCATGGAGGCCGTTGCCGGGGAATCTTCCCGTGGCAAGGACCACGCCCCCGGCAGAAATGGACAATTCCCGATTATCCGCAATCCCCGTAAGGGTAAATTTTTTACCATTGAACACCGGGTCTTTTATCGTAACATTGCTTAAAAATGTCACCCCGGATGCTGCCAGTGAGGTTTCAAAGGCATTTTTCAGCCGCAGACCGGGAACACTGGGGGGAAGCCCCGGAATTTCAAACAGGGGAAGCCCTGTCATTTTTTCCAGACGCTGCTGGACTGCCAGACTGGTGTGAACCCCGCAAACAGCCGGCATTCCCGCAATATCAACTTTATCCGATAGGGCAAGCACCTGGCGGGCAAAGACCTCCTGCACCTTCGGATCTTCAAACAATTGGGCCAGAACAATTGGCGGAATGGTTTGGGAAACGCCCGGGATCTCCACCGTCAAGGGAATGACCCTTGCCAGGCGATGTTGGATTCCCGAGGCCACCTGCCGGGCACTGAAGCCCTGGAGGCCCTTTATGTCAATGACAAGCAGTGATGTCTTCTTGGCGGTCTTTCCAAAAAGACCGGTTCCTTTTTCCATGGTTTCCGGCACCATGAAACTGGGTTTAAAGGTGCCCATGGCCGTTAAAACGGAAAGATTCCGGCCGCCGGACAAATGGTAGGCAAGGCCTGCCTTTGCCAGAACCTTTTTTACAAATTCAAAGCCCTGGAGGATTTGTTCATGGCCGACACTTCCATAGGGATGATCGGGGTCCGCTGCCCTGAGATCGGCAAGACCCAGGGCAGGATCATCCACGCTCTCCCGGGCCTCCACGGGATATACCCCCAAATAGTCCATCAGCCCGCTCACAAAGATCAGGGACCCGGAATTTCCCGCCAATAGGGTTCTGATCCCAAGGCTTGCCGCCCTGGCCGCTGCCACCATGCCCGCCATTCCGGCTCCGATCACCAGCAGATCGCAGTCCATCTTCCTGTGTTCTGTCATGGAAGGTCGCCTTGCCCCAGTTCAAGGCAGAACAGACCGCAGTGGATCATCTCCTTGAGGGAAGACTGGGCAAGGGAGGTTCCCCACAACAGGGCACGCTCTCCTTTCCAGCGTTCATTTAAAAAATGCCTCAGGCCCTCCACCCCTTGGGGACCTTTCATCTCCCCCCGGTTGTACAAATGGGACAAAACCCTCAGGCTGCAGGAAGATCCCTGGCAGGGCCCCTTCCCCATGCGGCTTCTCAAGGCGATGGACAATAGATCCGGCACAGCCCTGTTTTTCCGGATGCCGGCAACAATGGCATCAATGGCACTGACCGGCACCATTTCACATTCGCACATCATCTCTTCCTTGCCATGGAAAGAAGATCCCTGTCCAAGGGAGACTCCCGGTTCGGTCCATCCGCTGCCTTCGGTTTGGGGCAGGGCCAGGTCCCTGGTTCGGCAGGCCGAGGCCAGCCCCAGCCGTTCACAGGCCAGATCGGATGTTTTTTCGGCCATCAGCCGAAAGGTGGTCAGTTTTCCGCCGGTGATGGTGAAAAAATTTTCCACCCCGTCATTGGCATGGTCCAGAAGACTAAACCCCCGGGACAGGTCTCTATCGTCATTTCCCCCGGCCCCGACCAGGGGACGGACACCGCAATAGGCACGGATATACCTGCGGGACCCCAGGTCAGGGACCATTTGTTTGCCCTGGTTGATGATCAGGTCCACTTCGTCCACACCGGGAAAAATATTGTCCGGAGAGTTCACCCGCAAGGATGTGGTGCCGATGATGGAAACCACGCCGCCGGGCACCAGAATATCGGCATCCCCTGCCTGTCTCAGCCGGTTAATAACCCGGGTTGCCATGCGCTGGCCTGTCACCAGCAGACTGCCCTTGGAATAAACCATGGGGATATCCACACCGGCCATGGCAGCCACAAAACCGGCCCAGGCCCCGGTGGCGCTGATATAGATATCCGCCCGGATACGCAAGGTTTCATTGGTTTTTGTGTCCAGTATCCTGGCAAAAATGATTTTCCGGTCTTTACGGATGATTTCCTTCAGCTGGGCATGGTTAAAATACTGGCCCCCAAGATCAAGGGCATGGTTCATATTTTCAATGGAGAGTTTAAACGGATCAATGGCGGCATCCGCCACTTCAAAGGCTGCAATCAGCTGGGGGGACAAACAGGGCTCCATCTGCCCTGCATCCTTTACATCCAGTGGCCGGCAGGGAATACCGGCCCGCTCACACATCCCTGGAAAATCGGCAATATAGGCCTCATCATCCCCGGGAACCGCCACAAAAAGACCGCCGGTCTCCTCAATGCAATGGGGGGCAATCCGTTTGAGGAGCTGTCCTTCCGAGCGGCATTCCATGGCCGCCTCAATATCGGAATGGACATACCGTGCTCCCGAGTGCAAAAGGCCGTGGTTCGCCCCGGAAGCACCGGCGTTCAAATCGCTTTTTTCAATGAGAATTACCCGGACGCCGCGAAGGGAAAGGTCCCTGGCAATGCCGGTACCGGTTGCCCCGCCGCCGATGACCAGCACCTGGGTCTCGATTGTTTTTTCCATTGAAATTCCTTCTTTTGTTCAAACAATTTCGTCCAAACACAACGATTGAAAACGGGTAAACGTTCAAAGCATAAAACTATCACGCCTGGTTTTCCTTCACAAGTGAAGATTGGGCCGGTTTTATCTGGATATCTTTTTCGGCCTGTGGTATCACTCGTTCAAATCCTTGTTCACCATAACAGAAAATGGTTCCCATGGCTCCCCAAAAAAAACTCCACGAACCATCCGCCGGGATAGCCTGGAAAAAATAAAACGGAGATCGGCAAATGAAACTGGTACTTTTATTCATCGCACTGGTTGCCGGAATGCTGGCACCCCTGCAGGCAGGATTGAACGCAAAGATGGGGCGGGCCATTGAAAGCCCCGTATATGCAGCATTGATATCCTTTGCCGTGGGAACCCTGGTGCTTTTTTGCTATGCCCTGGCCACCCGGGTGGCCTTTACCAATATCCGGTATGCCGCCAGCACCCACTGGTCTGTCTGGTCTGCCGGCTTTTTGGGTGCTTTTTATGTTACTGCAGCCATTATGCTAACCCCCCGCCTGGGAGCGGCCCTGACTTTCGGGCTTGTGGTGGCAGGACAGCTTTTGATGGCGGTATTCATGGACCATATCGGCCTTCTGGGAGTGCCGGTTCAATCCATCAGCTGGCAACGGTTGGCAGGAATTGCCCTGATCACGGCAGGGGTTCTCCTGATCAGAAAATTCTGACGCAAATCTTGGTTTAAAACTGCCGATTATTCATAGGGCGAAAGGACTTGGTCCATGTGATATCCGCAGCTTGTGTTCACCTGTTTAATGATCTCAAACATGAGGCCGGATTTTTCAAATTCCGCAATGGCAGCATTCAATACCCTCAGTGTCGTTTCCCAGGAAGGATTCTTCCTGGAGACGGCATAGTAAAGATGATTATACTGGATCACGGGCTGAACCACTTCAATCTTCTCAAGTATCCCGGATTGCTCACCCGGATTCAGCACCGAGTTTGCAATGTTGAAACGGATGACCGCAGGATCTCCGATGATAAGGTTGATCCGCCTGCTTATCAGTTTTTTGGTGTTCATCAGGTCATCGACCGACTCGCTGATTTCAAACAAACCGTTGCCCATCAACCCATCAAAGGCCGGTGTGTTCTGATACCCCCGGACCACCCCGATTTTTTCATTTTTAAGGTTGAACAAATCGCCTTTATAGACGTCAACTTCTCCTCTTCGCTTCATGAATGCGATGGGGCCGCCCGGCAGCTTCCTGGACAAGGCCAGGTGTTCGAGCCGGTTGGTGCCTTTGTGGACATCTGAGACTGCCGAGGGTTCAATGAAATATTCCGGGTATAAAATGTCGACCGCCCCTGTTTCCGCCATCCTGATGGTCCTGGCCCAGGGCATGAAACTGGTGGTGATTTCATAGCCCTTGCTTGCCAGAAGTGCAATGGTCAACTGCTGAACCCATCCCTGTTTACAGATCGTTTCGCCGATATAAGGCGCCCAGTCAAGGGTGGCCATGCGTATTTTGCCAGGCGCACCCTTGTTGAACACATAGGTATTGGGTGCTGTGTTCTCTCCTGTAATCGACCAGAAGCGACCCCTGAAAACAAATTCCACCACCACAGACTTCTGTGACGCAGAAGCAGGTGACCCCTTGGGGGAAATGGCAGCGATCATCACGAATAAACCAAGAACAACCAAAAAAATGTATCTGCGAGGCTTTCCTATCATGGACAATTATCCCTGGGACTGAAGCTGAATCAAAAGGCTCTGCTCCCAGCCTAATGGGAAAAGGATGCATTGTCAAGGCATTGCGGTTCTGAGAAAAATCAAGTGCAAAAAAAAGCCCTGCCCCTGATTCAGGGGACAGGGCCACAATAACGACTCAAGACTCTTTTCTAGACGGTCTCTCCAAACATGGACATCATTTTATCGCGCACCTTCTGGGTTACGGCTACCCGGTCATGGCCCTCGGAAAGCCGTTTTCCCAACGATTTGCCTGCCTGGACAGCAGATGCCATCACATCTGCCTGTTTTTCCACATTGGGGATGATATTGTCCGTAATTTTAACCCCCGGGCCATGGATCATGGTGGGAATTCCCACCTGACAGGTTTCACCGTAACCACAGGTATAACAGGAAGCCGCCCCCTGGCCGGTTACCTTGGCCACTGTTTCTATGAAATTGTACATAAAAAATTTTTCCAGTTCATCTGCAGGGGCTGCCCCGGTTGTCCCGCCCACACCCACAGCCACAGCCAGCTTCCCCCACAGGGTTCGCCCTGTCTGGTGCCGGAACTGGAACCATCGCTCCAAAAATGCATGGGTCAAGGCATTCAAAGTGGAATAATAATTGGGCGCACCAATCACGTAGGCATCTGCCGCAACAATCTTATCCCTCAACGGCATTAAATCATCATTTACCTTGCATATATTGTCCTTGACACATCCAAGACAGGCAATACACCCACCAATGGATTTATTTCTCAAGGATATCAATTCATACTCGCAGCCGGTGTTTTCCAAAACGGTTTGGACCAGTTTCATTCCCCCTGAACTGCCTTCTTTGCGTGAACTTCCCGAAATACCAAGAATTTTCATTTCATTCTCCTATGCATATGATAAATTGTCTGTCCTGCATTCAGCTAGTATCCGGTGTCCCGGACAATGGGACTTACCCCCTTGGTCTGGAACGAGTGAACCCCAACCTTGGGTCAGGATACAATATTATATGGACTGCGTCCAGCAGGTGCATGAAAATATTCAGGGCAATCAGATTCAGGGGTTTCGTGTCAAAATACAAAATATACCTTGCTTTATAAAAAATAGTCGTGTACAATTCTAAATTTTCGATCTCTCTATGGCTGGTATTCCCGGCTTTTTTTTAAGGAACCCTATGTTGTCCGAAAACACTTCACCCTTGATCGGGTTTGACGAAATGAACATGAGCCCCCTTGTCCTGGCTGCAGTACAGGATGCCGGCTATTCCACGCCCACGCCCATACAGGCACAAACCATTCCCCACCTGATCCAGGGTAAAGACATGATCGGCCAGGCAAGAACCGGTACCGGCAAGACGGCAGCCTTTGCTTTGCCCCTGCTGTCCCGGGTTGACCTTGAAAACAGACGGCCCCAGGTGCTGGTGCTGACCCCCACCCGGGAACTTGCCATCCAGGTGGCGGAATCCTTTAAAACCTATGGCTCAAAGATGAAAGGACTGAATGTCTTGTCCGTATACGGCGGCCAGAGTTACGAAATCCAGCTCAAGCAGCTGAAACGGGGCGTTCATGTGGTCGTGGGGACACCCGGCCGGCTCATGGACCACATGCGAAGAAAAACCGTTTCCTTTGCCGATATTTTTTGTGTGGTGCTGGATGAGGCGGATGAAATGCTTCACATGGGGTTTATTGAGGATGTGGAATGGATTCTGGACAGAACCCCGGACGAGTCCCAGACCGCTCTGTTTTCAGCCACCATGCCAAAACCCATCCGGGATATTGCCCAGAAATACCTGACCACCCCCAAAGAAATCATGGTTAAAACAGACACAACAGGGGTGGATACCATCAACCAGAAATACTGGATGGTCAATGGCGCAAAAAAAGCCCAGGCACTGATCCGGATACTGGAAGCCGCCACCTATGACGGGGTCATCGTGTTTGTCAAAACCAAAACCGCTACCCTTGAGGTGGCAAAAAGCCTTGAGGACAAGGGCTTCAAAGTAGAAGCCCTGAACGGGGACATTGCCCAGAATGCCAGAGAACGGACGATCAGCCGCCTGAAAAGCGGCCATATCGATATCCTGGTGGCAACGGATGTGGCTGCCAGGGGTCTGGATGTGGAACGGATCTCCCATGTGATCAATTATGACATGCCGCCCAAGGCAGAGCCCTATATCCACAGAATCGGCAGGACCGGAAGGGCCGGCAGATCCGGGGAAGCCATCCTGTTCGTGAACCGAAACGAGCGCTGGATGCTCAATGTTCTGGAAAGAGCTACCAAACGCCCAATCGAAGGAATATTGCTGCCCTCGGACAAGGACATCAATAAAAAACGGGTTGCGGACTTCAAACAGGCCATCACCCAGGCCCTTTCCTCCCAGGACCTGGATGTTTTCCAGGGATTGGTCGAGGCCTATTCCCTTGAACAGGATATTCCGGTGGCCCAGGTGGCTGCCGCCCTTGCAAAGCTGGCCCATGGGGATACACCCTTCCTGCTGGCCGCCCGGCAAGAATACAAACAGCCGCCTTTGAAAACAAAAACAACCCGGCCGGAACGGCAGGACCGACCCGACCGGGAGGATTT
>JAHIVS010000132.1 GCA_018816605.1 Pseudomonadota bacterium | reverse complement strand
CTGGTAGGGAACATTTTTTCCCACCGTGATAACGGCTTCTTCGTTTTCCGTGGTCAGAACCTGGGGTGTGGCCAGGATGTTGACATCCTTATCCGTTTGAAAGGCCTCGACAATGGCGTGGATATCCGGGAAACTCACCCCGCCGATATTAAAATTTTTCCCGATGACCCCAAGGGAAAATCCTTTGGGAAGGATCCCGTCCTTTGCCGCACCGATGGAGTTTGAATATCCTTTGTCCCCCGTGGCCCCAAATCCGCCGAGGACAACTTTCTGGTCATTGCTGAAGGCCTGGGAGGTCCGCCATTCGGTTCCGATGTTCAGTCCCCGGGTCACATTGACTTCCATGATCAGGCACTCGATATAGACCATGGCCCTGGGAATATCCAGCTTGGCAATCACCTCTTCCAGCACCGGATAGTCTTCTTTTTCCGCCATGATGATCAGGGAATTGGTGGATTTGTCCGCATTGATGTGAACTTTCTGGGACAGGATGGGAGCCTGTTTTTTCCCGCCGGTCTCTTTTTTGTTCTCCTCCGTGGGAATTTCCTGGAGCACTTTGACCAGGTCTTCTGCCGATGCATGTTCCAGATAGTATACCCGGATCCGTTCTTCTCCCTTGGGCACCTCCTGGTCCAGAAGGGCGATCAGGCTCTCCGCTCTTTGGGTTTCCAGGGCGCTTGCCAGAAGAATCACACTATTGGTTCTTTCATCTGCCACAAACTGGACAATCATATCTGCGTCGGGTTTGCCTTTTTCTCCCTTGACCCTGGCCGTGAATATGCTGGACAGATTTTTGACCAGTTTTGCGGCATCGGCATTTTTAACGGGAATAACGGAAATCTTTTTGCCAATGCTCGGGACATCAATCTCCGTTACAATTTTTAAAAGCCGTTCAATGCTGGAAAGGGTGGCTGTCACAATGAGCATATTGGTGTCCCGGTAGGAGAGAATGACACTTCCCCTGGGGACAAGGGGGGTTAACAAGCCCTTGAGTTCATCGGAATCGGCAAATTCAAGGGGGATGAGCCGGGTCACAATTCGGTCTGCAGATTCTTCAGGGCCTGAAATGAGCCGGGTGTCAATATTGTCTGAGTTGACATTGGGCAGGGGGATGATTTTGATCACCTTTCCGGACTGAACCGTTGAAAACCCGTTGATTTCAAGAATGGATTCAAATACCTGGTAGGCTTCCTTGACGGAAATCTTGGTGGGAGAAATCACGGTCACATTGCCTTTTATCCGGTTGTCCACCACAAAATTTTTATGGGTCAGCTTGCTGATAAACTTGATGAACACCTTTATGTCAACATTGTCAAAATCAATGGATACATATTCGGTGGCATCTGTTTCTCCACCAGGAACCTCCTGGGCAAATCCAATGGAAAAATAAAAAATAATTCCTGGGACAAGACAAACTAAAATGGGAAGCATTTTTTTGAGGGTGTTTTGCATGAGCCTAGACGTCATTGTGGTTTCCTTATTCATTGGGTGCTGCTTGTTCCGTGTAAGAATTGCTTTGCGCCGTGTAGGCGATCTCTTTTTGTTGGCCTTTCCGGAGCACCAGAAACCGCATATCCGAGGTTGTATCCATATCCTGGTAGATCTTCTGGGCATCCTGGGGTGTCAGGGTTCGGGCTCCGTTCAATTCTTGGACAATATCTCCGTTTTGCAGACCGAGCGTCTGGAAGACAGAGCCTTGTTTTATCCCGTACAATAAGAGACCGTTGGGTTCTCCTTCCTTGAAATAGGGCCGGATTCTCACCTGTTTCATCAAAGACAGCGGATCGGTTTTCACAGGCGCCATTATGTTTTCCGGAGGGTGATTTTCCTTAAAAAGTTCATTCGGCCCGGGCAAAGGATTGCTTTGGACGGCCATGGTGGTCGGCTGCCGGCTGGTATCCACCTCAAGGACCTGGTCTTTTCCGTCGAAGGTCAGGATGATTTTACTTCTCATGATTTTTTTGATACGTGCCTGCTGAACCACATCCCCCACCTGGAGCAGAAATTGCTTTTTTTCTTTTTGGTCTTCAATCACGGCATAGGCGGAAAGGGCCGTGTCCCCTGTTACCGTTCCCCAGAGGGCCAGGGCCAGTTTTGTTTTTTCCAGCTGCGTTTCCGGATGGGTTTCCGGGGCCACCTGTTTCTGGGGGTTTTGTGTTAACACCTTAAAAAGATTCCGGGTGCTGATTTTCTCAACGTGTTTTGTTTGTGAGATCCCGCCCTCTTCTTGGGTTTGAGCCGACAGGATGTCGCGGGGTTGGGACAGGTTTGTTTCCCCGGAAAGGGATGGGGATTCCAGATATTTATACAGGATGTTGACCCCCTGATAGGCCGTAAGGGTCAAGAGAATGATATGGAGAATGAAAAATATCTGTTTCATAATTGAATATGGGGCGCCTTTACAGGCCCTGTTATCTGTATGGGGATTCCTTGTTTCTGGCTGTCTTTGAACAGGGATGCCATTGACGACACACCGGCCAGTTTGGGGATAAAGGCGGGTTGCGGCTGGAAAAAGCCTTTAAGATCCAGGGTCCAGTTTTCAGGCGGCTGGAAAATATCTGTGGCCGGGGTCAGGGTTCCCGTCACCCGGATGGCCATGACATTTCCCTGGGCAATACATTTGGACAGGACAATGCGGTTTTTATCTTGCAAAAAATCAATTTCAACATGGCTGAATTCAAGGGTGTCGATTCCCATCCGATTAAATACCGCATTTTTTATCCCGGCTGTCATCTCCTTTAGAATAAGGGTTCCGCTGTTTTGTGAGGTGTTTTTTCCATCCGGGCTTGTGTATCGGCCGGCAAGCTCAAAGGACAGATCCATCTGTGCCTCCGGGATTTTGTATGGAAAATTTTTTATCTGGATTCCGGAAAAGTTTAGTTTGAATGTGGAAAAATCATTCATGGAAAAGGAAACAGCCTCTGTTTTCCCGTTGACGACACCCCCGAGCAGGACCCCGGAAAAGGTCATATCCTTATTGGCTTTTAAAAGATCCAGCATTGAAAAGCCAAGTTTAAATGTATCAAAAGGAATGGAAAGGAAATTTCCAACCATTATTTCAGGGTTTTTACAATCAAGCCCCAAAGGGAAGCGTGGGGCTGTCCGGTCCGTTTTGAGAGAAAGGTAAGGGAAAATTTTTTCTAGCCGGGTTGATACCTTTTTTGCCATGGGTTCCTGTGGGAAACACAGAAAAGCAAAAACGACAAAAGCTGCCATAAAATAGAGAATGTAAAAGGAAACCTGGCGGAGGCTCATCTTAAACAGGCTCCCTGATTACAAGGGTTTGTGTTTCAATGACTGCATCCAGCTTGTCTTTGTTTTTACCTGTTTTGGACAGGGAAAGGGAAATGATCCGAACCCCATTTTCAGAAACCTCAACCCGATGAATAAAATCAATGCATTCATTTAAAAAAATATCTTTGAGTTTAAGCTTTACCTTTGAAATGGTGTAGGAAGAATTTTCAAGTTCCTGGGAAAACGGTTTCATATAGTCAATATTGTCTTTTACACCGCTTTTTTCCGCCTGGAGATCCAGAAAAGAAAACAGACTGAAATCTTTCTGCCGGTTTTTAAGCGTATCTTTCTGAAGATCTAAGTTTTGTTCCAGGGTGAGGTATTGTTTCTGGAGCGCATGGATTTGGCTTAAAGACTGCTTTTCAACCGAAAGAATGCGTTTTAAATCTTCTCTTTTGTCAACTGCCGGAAGATAGATAAACTGGATGGCAAGGAAAATTATGACCAGAATGCCGCCGGCCGTGAGCACGTTTTTGTCTCTTATTGAAAGCTTGCCCATTTTTTTTGTCACATGTCTATGATAAATTTAAAAAGTACCCTGTTTTCCATTTTACCGGCTTCTGCACTGCTGATACTGACTGTTTTAAACAGAGTGGATTTTTCCATCAAGCCTTTCATTTTGTCCACATTGTTAAAATTATCCGTTGAACCGGAAATGATCAAACGGCCATTGTTGAGGATTAATTGGGATAAATCCGCATCAATGGCATCGGTTATTTTGTCTGATAATTCAAATAACACATCCATGACCGGAATGTCTGATATATTTTCCAATTCTTTTTTCGACGCATTCTGGCCGTTTTTTTTCAATGCCTGCTTGACATGGGATTGCATCAATAGCAGCGGCGCCTGGATGTGACCGTCGTTCCTGCCCGGAAATGTTTTTTGGTAGATGGCCAGGGCCGCCTGTTTTTCCATGAGGATTCCATGTTCCAGGAGGGCAATATCCTTGTGCAGTCCGAAAACACAGGCACCGAAAAGGACCAGCCCAAGAAAGGCCGTTGAGACGATTCCGGTTTTATATTGATGGAAAAAGGTATCGGATCCGAATTGTCCCCTGCAAAAGTTAAATAAAGACTCCGGCTGGCTGTCCAATGACAGGATGGACAACAATTCCCCGGAATCCACAATTTCGAAAGTGTTGGCCGTCACAGGTCCGGGATCAAGGCGGGCTGCAAGGATTTTTTCAAGGGCGGCGGTAATGTGAGGGGCATGGTGAGAAGATTCCTGTGCTGCGACAAACACATCAAAAACAATATCTGATCCGGACCGGTGCCGGAACCCGAGCAGGGTCCGGGAAAATTCTGCCCCAAGCTCCTGGGCCGTGTAGTGTGTTGCTGCAAAAGACCTTACAATAACCGGCTTTCTGTCGGCCACCACGGTGAGGGTGATATCCAGGGTGCCCATATGGATCAATATGAAATTTGCCACCTCTTTTCTTTGTTTCAGAAAGCAAACCGCAGCGGCATGTCCCTTGGGGGTGATCACAAGGGGCTTTATATTAAATGTTTTCAGGCAATCAACCCATTGCCGAATATCGGATTCAAGCGTGGAGGCGGACAGAATCAGTTGCTGATCTCGGACAAATCGAACATCCTGGAGGATAAAATCAGAGACATAGGGCTCTTCGGGCAGGGGCAGGTGGGGGGCCAGTTCAAAGGGCAGGATCTGCCTGATTTTTTTTTCATTGAAAAAGGGGAGGCTGATGTTTCGAAAGCAGACGTCCAGGGCAGGGATGAGGATGACTGCCTTGGTGCAGGCGGTGATATCCATTTTGGCGGCCATGGCGGCCATGGCCGCCGGGAACGGGTTGGTCCCCGGTTCTGATTGCCCCAGGCTGTCATATTGCAAATGGCATTGGGAGAGCACTTTTTTTTTTGAAAATGAAACCTCCAGGATCATGGCATGGATCCCTTTGCCGTCAATATCAAGATATAAAAAAGGTTCGGCCATCCGTTAGTCCCTTGTCAGCTGGAGGATTCTGCAACCCCATTGGTTGGTCTTTTTATTTTGCTCCCTCATGATATACGCTGAAACGACAACCCTTGTATCGTTTACCGTCGCAGTGCTTTCTGCTTTAAAAAGATTGCTGGCGTATCGAATCATGCGATCAAAGGTTTTTTTTTCTTTTTCAGAGAACTCTATAACCCTTTCATACCACCCTTTGTCAAGTAAGTTT
>JAHIVS010000131.1 GCA_018816605.1 Pseudomonadota bacterium | reverse complement strand
TGTTTAATGGTCTTTTCCGTGGTTTCAAAGGGAGTGCCAAGTGGGTAGATCGCCTCGGAAATAATCCAGTTGGAATCGGTCTTGGGAAAAAAAACAAAGGGCACATGCCCCCCGGCCAGAAGGCCTAAAGAGACGATGAGACACCCTGCCCCTATCCCCAGCGTAAAGTAACGGTTTCGCACGCAATACCGCAACAGGGGCAGATAAATGGAATGGATAAATCGGTTCATATAGTTTTCCACCCGGGTCCGGACCCAGGCATGGCTGTCTGTTATGTCTTTTTTCAGCCAGTCCATCCAGAAAAAAAAGATCCGATGCAGCCGGGTTTTATTTTGCTTTTGAGGCGTCAGGGTATGTTCCAGATGGGCCGGAAGGATGAGAAAGGCTTCCAAGAGTGAAACCGCCAGGATACAGATCACCGCCTGGGGCATGATGGAAATAAATTTGCCCATGATCCCGGCAATATACATCAGGGGGGTAAAGGCCACTATGGTGGTGGCCACGGCCATGACCACCGGTCCCCCGATCTGTTCCATGCTGTCCACCACGGCCTGTTTGGGGGACTTGCCCATGGAATAGTGGGTATAGACATTTTCTCCCACAATGATGGCATCATCCACCAATATCCCCAGGGTCATGATGAACCCGAACAAAGACAGCATGTTGATGGAGGCACCAAAATAATCCAACACCAGAAATGCCCCCATAAAAGAGGTGGGAATTCCCAATGCCACCCAGAAGGCAAGGCCCAGATCCAAAAACAGGGCCAGCACAATAAAGACCAATAAAATCCCCTGGGCCCCATTTTTGAGCAAAAGATCAATACGATCCTGGACCATGTCGGCAATATTAAACCAATACCCCAGGGTCACCCCCTTGGGCATCAAATCCTTGTGGCTTTCCATATAGGCGATGGCCGTATTTGAAATGGCAATGGTATCCTGGGAATCGGTGCGGCTCACCACAATCATGGCGGCGGGCTTGCCATTGAACCTTGCCGTGACATCACTCTCTTCAAACCCGTCCTTGACCCTTGCCACATCCCCCAAACGGATCACCGTGCCGTCGGACCGCGTCACAAGCGGGATGCGCTCAAATTCTTCCCCGGTATACAATTTTCCCTTGGTCCGGACCAGCACCTCACTTCCCCGGGTTTTTATTTTCCCGCCGGGAAGTTCCAGGCTTCCGGTCTTGACTGCGGCCACCACCTGATCAAAGGAGAGGTTAAACTGGCGCAGGCTTGCTTCGGATATTTCAATGGAGATTTCAAACTCCCTGACACCGGTCAGGGTGGCAAGAGAGATCGCATCGGTGTCCACCAGGTCATCTCTAATCTTTTCAGCCGTATCCCGCAGCACCCGCTCATCCACATCCCCGTAAACCGCGAGATATATGGAAGGCTCATTGTTCTTGATCTCAATGATCACCGGATCTTCTGCCTGTTCGGGAAAGGAATCGATCAAATCCATTTCCGTCCGGATTTCATCCAGCTTTATATTGATATCGGTTCCGGCAACAAGTTCCAGCGTGACAGATCCATGTCCCTCAAGAGCAGTTGAGTGCATGGTTTTGATATTTTCAAGACTTTTGAGCTGTTCCTCGATCTTGACGCAGATGCCCTCTTCCACCTCTTCAGGGGAGGCACCCGGATAGGTGACGCCGATATTGATCATGTCCAGGGAAAACTGGGGAAACATTTCCCGTTTCATATGAATCACCGTAAAAAAACCGGCCACAATCAAAAACACCATGATCAGGTTTACCGAGACCCTGTGTTCAACCGACCATTTTCCCAGGGCGTTCATGGCTTCATTCCCGTTTGCGGTCCATTTTCATGAATGATCAATTCCATCCCCTCGACGGCTCCGGGAAGGGGAGATGCAATAATATTGTCCCCGTTGGCAAGCCCTCCATTGATATAGACCTCATCTTCGAATTTTCGCAGCACGCTGACCTTCCGCTTTTCCAAGTGGGAATCGGTCACGATAAAGAGGATATCCCCTGGTTTGAGCAGATGCCGGGGCAACACAAAAATATTATCACGGGTCTCGCCTATGATTTTGCAGTTGACAAAGGTGCCGGGTTTTAAATCAAACAAGGCAGCCCGTGGTCCGTTCGTCGCATCAAAATTTTCCGTCTGAATCTCCAGAGTCATGGGCAGGGTTCTGGTTTTTTCATCGATGCTGGCCTTTATCCTTGCAACCCGGGCGTCCCATACCCGTTTGTCAGGATCATCAAAATTGGCAACGCTGATCTGTGCTTCCGGCGTGCGGCCATTGTCAAAAAATGTCTGGATCCAGCGCATCTGCTCTAAGGGGATTCTCACCTCCACATCCAGTTCATCTTTCGCATACACAGACCCCAGGATCTGGCCGGGATTCACATATTCTCCCACCTCTGCCTGCTTGTCCAGGACAAACCCGTCAAATCCGGACAGAATCCGGGTTCTTTCCAATGCCAGGTCTGCCTTGTTAAACTCCACATTCGCCATGGCCAGGGCCGCCTTTTTTTGATCGATCATGGCCGGGATAAGCAACCGTCTGTTCTGGATGGCCTGTAATTGGATCCTGGCGGCAAGATGCTGCTGCTCTGCTTTGTCCAGGCTGGTTTTGGATGCAAACTGGTTTTGGCTCAACACCGTCATGCGCTCAAATTCATTTTGGGTCAAACTCACATTGGCCTTTGCCAGTTCCATATCCTTTTTCAAATTTTCAACATCCTGGTTCAGGCTGTCCATGTCCACCCGGGCCTGGGTAACCCGGACAGCCGCTGCCTCTTTGCCCAAACCATAGGATCGCGGGTCAATCTGGACCAACAGGGCCTGATTTTCAATGAATCCCCCTTCCAGGAAACCTTGATTCAGATAAACAATCCGGCCGGGCACCTCCACGGCAATTTTAACCAACCGCCTGGGACTGACCGTGCCAAAGGCTGTCACCGTCATCACTTCGGATTGGGACAAGGCCTTAAATACCCGGACACTTGGCGGGGTTCGCACCACCTCTTTTTTTTCAGGTGTTGACCGGGTGGCATACAACCAGAACGCCAGGGCAAAGGCGATGCCCAGCACAATAAGAACCCGGAAAAGTTTGAACAGAAAAGAAGCAATTCCCTTAAACCTCGGTGATTTTTCCATGGACATATTCCTTTGATCAACCCATTTATGTCGTTACATCTTTTGTTTCGTTTTTTTATATACCAAGATTTTTTTTTTGGAAAGGGATTAGAAATAATTCGAATGTAAAGATTTGTAACATTAGGGGAGTCGAATGGATTTAGATTTTTTTATACCAGGCTTAAAAAAATTGACTTCCGGTACTGGTTTTCTATATTTCAAAGTAGTATATGCAATATTATAGTATCGTTGATACCCCAGTTGAGCCGCAAATAATTTCATTTTCAGCCCGTAAAATAGGTGTCCCATGAAGAAAATTCTGCATCTTCTCTATCAGCCTTACAAATGGCTTGTGGTTATTCCATTTTTTATCCTTTCCACTCTGATTTTCGGTATCATTGCTGCAACCGTGGCCTTTCTGGTCAATACCCGGGTGGCAAGTTTTATGGGCGGTGTTATATGGGCCCGGCTGAATGCCTGGATGGCACCGATATTTGTCAAGGTATCGGGAAGAGAAAATATTGACCGTAAACAATCCTACGTGGTGATTGCCAATCATCAGAGCGCATTTGATATTTTTGTCTTGTATGGTTTCCTCAATATGGATTTTAAATGGGTAATGAAACAGGAATTGAGAAAAGTTCCCGGTATCGGGCTTGGGTGCGAAAAAGTGGGCCATATTTTTATTGACCGCACAAATCATGAATCTTCTTTAAAATCCCTGGGTGCTGCCAGAAAAAAAATAGTCAATGGGACATCGATTCTCTTTTTTCCCGAAGGAACCCGCAGTACTGACGGAGTAATCGGGGCTTTTAAAAAAGGGGCTTTTAAGATGGCCCTTGATCTGGACCTGCCCATCCTACCAGTGACCATTATCGGGACAAAAGACATCCTTCCCAATAAAACCCTGGATCTTTCCCCGGGGAAGGTGTTGATGACAATTCATGAACCGATCCCCGTAAAAAATTATTCAGCCCAAAATATCAACGAACTGATTCAAACCTCCCGGGAAATCATGGTTAAAGAGACAGAAAAGCCTCATCCTCTTAGAGGATTTTTCCCCTGGGGTAGAAATAAAACCCTTGAAATAAATAAAACCTCTGACGGACAAAGGATCAGCTCACTCCAGAATGAATAGCGTAAAAAACTTTTATTATCACCATTTATCCCAAACGTCTTCCTATTAAAAACTTCATTTTTTAATAGCCATTGACATATTTTTTATAAAACGCAACTGTTCAAATTTTGTACCCGTTCACAGGGTCAATGGGTAATTCATCAAAAACCCAAGTTGTGAGCGATTATTATTTATATTTAACCTTTGAAAAAGGAGTAAAATCATGTTCGGAAAATTTAAATTGTTTTTGGTTTGTAGCCTTGTCTTATCCGCAGTTGCTGTTTCTTACGTACAGGCGGATATGAAAGAGGGGTGGTATCTGGGTGCGGGTCTCGGTTATGGCATGGCCCCTGATGCCGACTATAAATTGTTAGACGGAAGTGGAGACTACGGTTCCTTTGAGTATGATTCAGGTGTCCTTATGAATGCAGCAGTTGGTTACAAGTTCGGTATGCCACGGATTGAAGGGGAAATATCCTACCT
>JAHIVS010000130.1 GCA_018816605.1 Pseudomonadota bacterium | reverse complement strand
TCAAATCCGCTGCGGATATAGGCGCACAAATGGGTGAGAACGGTGGTCAGTTTGATTCGGTTTGTGTCGGCAAGTTTTCGGGCTGAGATTCCGGTGTTAAAAAGGTCTCCAAAATATTGATGCCGGGGAGGTTTGTCAGAGACGGTTCGGATTTTTTTCTTTTTTTGGGGAACTTCCAACCGGTCCCTATCGATACTGTTTTCTGTGCAATAGGCCTGGATTTCATCTAAAACGGTTTGGCCAAAGGTTTCTCGTTTATAGGCACCAATGCCATGGATCTGTTCAAGGGAGGTAAGTGAGGATGGGAAAACCCGTGCCAGTTCCGTCAGGGTCTTGTCCGTCAGTATGGCGTAGGGGGGTAGGCCCATCTCATCTGCCATCTGTTTTCGTTTCTGCCTCAGCCGTTCAAACAAATCCGGGTCACAGGAGGCTGTGGTTGGACCCCCCTGTGTCACAATGGGTGCCCTGTGAAATTTGGGTGCCCTGACCCTTTCTTCCCCTTTGAAAACGGCCCAGGCCTTGGGGGTAAGCTTCAGGCTGCCATGGGGGGCGGTTGCGATCATCAGCTCCTGGGCCTGAAGCTGCTCTGCGATATATTTCCATTCCTGGGTGGCAAGATCTTTTCCGATCCCATAGGTGGATAATTGGTCATGGGAGAATTGCAAAACTTTTTTTGCCCTTGAGCCCCTGAGCACATCAATGATATGGCCTGTTCCAAAGATTTCCTCGGTCCGTTTGACACAGGATAAAAATTTCTGGGCGGCAAGGGTGATATCTGTCAGTTCCTGTTGATCGGGTTGACAGTTTTTGCACAATTGGCAGTTCCCGGGAAAAGACTCCCCAAAATACCCCAGCAGAGGCGTTCGAAGACAGGCCTGGTCCCTGGCAAATATCAGCATGTCGTCAAGTTTTCCTTGTTCCACTTCCTGGATGTCGGCTTCTTTTTGCCGGATAAACCGGATGATGGTCTGGGTATCGGACTGGGCATAGAGCAACAGGCAATCGGACCTGAGCCCGTCCCGGCCAGCCCTTCCGATTTGCTGGTAATAGGTTTCAATGTTTTTGGGCAGATCATACTGGACAATAAATCTTACATCTGGTTTATCAATGCCCATGCCAAAGGCAATGGTTGCCACCATGATCTGGATGTCATCCCGGATGAACATACGCTGGTTCTGGCGGCGTTGTTCATCCTCCAACCCGGCATGGTAGGGGGTTGCCGAAAATCCATTGGTCGTTAATACATTGCATAGATGGTTCACCGATTTGCGGGTGGTACAATAGACAATTCCTGATTTTTTGGGAAATTTTTTAATAAAATTGAGAAGCTGGGCCTGGGGGTTGTTTTTGATCTGCACATCCAAAAACAGATTGTCCCGGTTAAAGCTGCCCATGAAAAAATTTTCAGAAGGGATTTGAAACAGATTTAAAATATCGGTGCGAACCTGGGGGGTGGCCGTGGCCGTCAGGGCCATGACCACGGCCCCGGGGATTTTCGCCCGGAATTCTTGCACCTGGCGGTATTCCGGTCTGAAATCATGTCCCCATTCAGACACGCAATGGGCTTCATCCACGGCCAAAAGGTCTATGGAAAGGGTGTCCAGCAATTCCAGGGTTCTTGGCATCATCAAGGTTTCAGGGGCCAGGTACAATAGTTTGACCTTGTTCTCCCTGAGGAGACGAATATTTTGGGCATAGGCTTCCTGGGTCAGCATGCTGTTTAAACAGACCGCCGGGATACCGGTCTGGGTCAGCTGGCCAATCTGGTCTTCCATCAGGGAGATCAGGGGAGAGACCACAATGGTAATCCCCTTAAATATCATGGCCGGTATGATGTAGCAAAGGGATTTGCCCCCGCCGGTGGGCAATACCACCACCGTGTCCCGTCGGTGTAATACCCCCTCAATCACCTCTTGCTGAAAGGGCTTAAAGGTCTGGTATCCAAAGGTTTCCTGTAAAATGTTTTTTGCCTGATCCATCATGAAATATTCTTTCCTTTTTTCTCACGAGTCCCTATCCTAAGCAAACGCCAGGGGCTTTATTTTTGCTTGTCCAAGAGGATGACAGTCATGTGACCTGCCAAAAGTTCTTTGAATTTTACAGCGTCCTTGGTGGTTCCTTCGTACAGACCGTAGTGAATGGGAATCGCAAGCTTTGCGCCGACAT
>JAHIVS010000129.1 GCA_018816605.1 Pseudomonadota bacterium | reverse complement strand
TTTCAGGTGCTGGCCTGCCCGAATCAGTTCCGCATCGGCCTGTTGCAGCCGGGCACGGTCGGCGTCTACCCTGGCCTGGTAGGGGGCGGCTTCGATACGGAACAGCACATCTTCCTGGGTTACCATATCGCCTTCCCTGAAGTTGACTTTAACCAGAACGCCCTCGACCCTTGCCCTGAGATCCACGGTTTGGATGGCCTCAACATGCCCGACATAGTCGGTTTCCGGGGTAATATCCCTAGGTTTGATCCGTGTCACCGTTACCATGGGGGCAGGGCCAGCTGAACCCGGGGGCGTAGAAAATACCTGACTCGGTACCATTGATATCAGCAGGAAAAGCAGCAGCCCTGTCAGAACCGATTGCCAGAAATATTTTTTTTTCACTTTCATAATGGATCTCCGGTGGCAGGTGTTAGAAGAACAAGGGGAGCTATTTTTTTATTTTCATTAATTTCCCCCTGAAATTCGATATCATACTTGATGCAATGAAATCAAATATAATGACACGATCGTGTGGATTCCCTGGCAGATAACTGTCGTGGGCCATAAGATCTTGACTTTTTATGGTGGCTTTCATAGGGTAAATTGTTGCCAGCGCTAAAAACAGGAACGATAGATGCAAACCCGAGCCAAGACAGGATGACCCCATTGTCACAGTTTTTCAGGAATCTCAAGATTCGGTCCAAGCTTTTGGGCGGTTATACCCTGATCTTTGTTCTGGCCACTCTTGTGGGCGGGGGTGTGATTTATCACCAGGTCCGAACCACCATTGAGGCCAATATTGAAAGTGAGCTGACCAATACCACGGCCACCATTCAGAACATGGTCCGGACAGCCGCCGCTACCTCCATAAAAAACCATCTCAGGGCCATTGCAGAGAAAAACAGGGAGATTGTCCGGGCCATCCACAATGATTTTCTCCTGGGGCTTATCACAGAAGAAGCGGCCAAGGCCCTGTGCCGGAAAATTCTGTTCAGCCAGTCCATTGGTGAAACAGGGTATATTTTTTGTGCCAACTCAGATAGCATTGCCATTGAACATCCCAACCTGGGGGTGGCTGGAAAAAATTTTTCAAACCGTGCCTTTGTTCATGAAATGATCAAAATGAAAACCGGGTACCTGGAGTATGACTGGAAAAATCCGGAAGACAAAATCCTAAAGCCCAAAGCCATGTATATGTCCTATTTTGAGCCCTGGGACTGGATCATTGCCGCCTCAACCTATCGGGAAGAATTTAACGCGCTCATCAATATTTCAGATTTCAGGGACAGCATTTTAAGCCTGGCCTTTGGAAAGACCGGATATGCATACATCCATGACTCCCTGGGCAATCTCATTGTTCACCCGTTTATGACCGGCAATTACTTTGATTCCCAGACCAGGGACGGCCGGTATTTTGTCCGGGATATCTGTGCGAAGAAAAATGGCAAAACCGTCTATACCTGGAAAAACCCCGGGGAGACCCTTGCCCGGGATAAAATGGTTATTTTCAGATATATTCCCGAATATGATTGGATTGTGTGTTCTGCCACCTATATGGATGAAATATTTGCCCCCCTGAAGATGATCCGGAATATTATTTTCAGTATTGTTTTTTTTACCTGTGTTCTGGTTTTTGCAACCTCCCTGTGGATTAACGCTACCGTCATCGGGCCCTTGCAAACCCTCATGAAGAGATTTGCCATGGGCGCATCCGGAGATTTCAATATCCGCATGCCCGTGGAATCCACGGATGAAATCGGACAGCTGGCAGACTATTTCAATAAATTCATGGACCGGCTGAATCGCTATGTCAGTGAACGCAAAGAAAGTGAACAAGCCCTTCGCCTTTTGGAAAGGGAAATCCTGACCATCAGTGAACGGGAACGCCAGAAAATTGCCATGGATCTCCATGATGACCTCTGCCCCCAGCTCATCGGCATTGAAGTGATGACAAAGATGCTCCAGCAGCGGCTCGGGGAAAAGGAAAGTGCGGATCCCCTGGCCTTGAAAGTCGCCAGCGAAACCGCCAGCAGAACCGTCAACGGAACCGACAGCAGAACCGCCAGCAAAGTTCCCAGCGAAGCCGACCGTGCCGGCAAAATCAGGGCCCTGATTCTGGATGCCATTGAAAAAACCCGGGGTCTTTCCCGTGGACTTTCACCGGTGAATCTTGTGGACCGGGGCTTTGATGTTTCCCTGGAAGAACTGGCCGCCTATGTCCGGGAGGTGTTCCATATCGCCTGTACCCTCTCCTGTGACACCCAGGCTTTTGAAGACAACAGTATGGCCACCCATGCCTATTATATCGCCCACGAGGCGGTTCACAATGCCGTCAAGCATTCAAAGGCAGATCATATTTGTATCTGCTTGACGAATCAAACCAAAACCGTCACACTCACCATCGCGGACAACGGCATTGGCCTTGGCAGCCCCAAACCAGGACCGGGAATGGGCATCCGGATCATGTCCTACCGGGCCAGCCGCATAGGTGCCTTGCTTGGGTTTGAAAAGAGTCCTGGGGGCGGCACCCTGGTAAGGCTGGAATTGCCCGTGCCGGAATTAACGGACAAGAACGGGGGAACCCCATAAAAAGAGAGGCGCATGGGAAAAGACTATTTAAAGATTCTTATTGTGGAAGATCACCCCATTTTCAGAATGGGGATGAAAGAGATGATCGAGCATGAACCCGACATGTCTGTGTGCGGGGATGCCGAAGATGTGGCCACTGCCCTGGAATTGATTGAGGCCCAAAAACCGGATCTGGTCATCGTGGACCTGTCTTTGAAAGAGAGCAATGGCATGGATCTGGTCAAGGAAATCCATGCCCGTCACAAACCCATCGCTTCCCTGGTGCTCTCCATGCACGACGAAGCCCTCCATGCGGAACGGTGTATCATGGCAGGGGCCAAAGGCTATATCATGAAGCAGGAAGCCTCGGAATCCGTTGTCCTGGCCATCCGCAGGATCATGGCCGGCCATATCCACGTCAGCCCGAGGATCATGAGCCATATCCTAAATACCTTCCAGAAACAGCCGAGTCTGGCCCATGAATCCCCTTTAAAGCGCATCACGGACCGGGAGCTTGAAATCTTTCAGCTTATCGGCCAGGGGCTCTCCTCCAAACAGATCGCCAACCAGCTCAATGTCAGCATCAAAACCATCGGCACCTACCGGGAACGGATCAAGGAAAAATTAAATCTGAAAAATGCCACGGAGCTGGTCCGGCATGCCGTGATCTGGGTGGAGACCGGGGTATTTAAAGAATCTGTCTGAAACAATAAAAAATTATATTTTTATCCTCTGCAACCCGCCGTGATCTGAACCTGTAGGAAACCCACCTACAAAAATTTAAGATTTTTCCATACTCCTTTATGGGGAACCCGCCGATGTTTTCCTTTCCTTAAATGACCTATGACTACAAACAGATCTTTATCCGTGTAAATCAAAAACCTAACAAAGGAGAAAGAAATGGTCATGAAAAGAGAAGAGGGTGCAACCCAGCCCGGCATTCGCTGGGGAAAATTTACCACCCGCATCCCGGGAATCCATGTGAACTTTTCCCTGCCTGAAATCATCCAGGGCGGATTGTTAACCACGGCCACCGGCGGTGTGGTGGCCGCCTTGACCATGAAATTTTTCCAGGTTCCCTTTGAAGTGGCCTGGGCCGTGGTTTTGATTCAGTTGTTCTGGCTCTGGGTGGTGCCCACGGTGATCTGCGGTGAACCCTATGCACCGGGCTGGATCACCCCGGCCCTGCCGTTGGTCATGGGGTTTTTAGGAACCTTTGAGGCCGGGATACCGGCCATCCAGGCCATGGTCGCTGTGACCGTCTGTGTGTCGGCGATTTTCCTGTTTTTCGCCGTAACCGGCCTGGGCAACCGCTTTTTCAAATGGGTGCCCACGGAGCTTCGGGCTGCCATCATATTTGGCGGGTCCATTGCCGCCTTTAATGCCGAATTCGGGCGCTTGGCAACAATGCCCATAACCCTTCCCATTGTCTGGGCAGTGGTCTTTCTTCTCATGTTTTCCGTCTGGTTTACCCGGGCAAAACAGACCAACAAAGTGCTTAACCTGTTGGGTTCCATGGCCCTGCTGGTGGGATTTCTGGTGGCTGCCATTGTGGGACCCCTGTCCGGGGAGATCTCCTTTGATATCCAGATGGGCTGGCACATTCCCCAGATCACGGCCTATATAAAAGCGGTATCTCCCTTTTTCGTGGGATGGCCCGGCCTTGAAGTCTATTTAAAAGCCTTTCCCCTGGCCCTGATGATCTATATCTTTATCTTTGGTGATCTGGTCCTGGGCAATACCCTTCTGGAACAGGCAGGAGCGGCACGAAAGGATGAAAAAATCGAGGTGAACAATACCCGGAGTCATATCATTCTCTTTATCCGGAACATGGGTCATCTGTTGATGGCCGGCCCCTTTATCCCCCTCCACGGTCCCATCTGGACCGGCGTTCACGTATTTTTAACCGAGCGGTATAAATCCGGCCGGAAAAACATGGATTCCATATTTTCCGGCACATTCAACTGGTATTGGCCCGCCTTTTTTCTGATTTTCATGGTTCCGGTGGTGACCTTCATGAAGCCGCTGTTGGCGGTGGCATTGTCCATCACCCTGATTCTCACCGGATTTGCCTGCGCCTATGTGGCCATTTCCATGGTTAAAACCCCGGCTGCCCAGGGGTACGCCTTTTTCGTGGGCATGATCATTGCAAAATTCGGTCCTGCCTGGGGCATGGGGGTTGGCATCGGACTTTACCTCCTGCTGCTGGTCCAAAAAATCCCGGGGGTTTTCATGAAACCCCAACCCGAAGAAATATAAAAATAGCGCCATGGAAAACAATATAAAAATTTATCAAACAAATGGAAATAAAGGAGAGATAATGACATATAAACGCATCCCCCCGACCCCAAGTGCCTACAATTACCCCCTGCTCATCAAGCAGCTGTTGGACACCCCTTTGATTTACTCTCCGGACCAGGAAATTGTCTACCGGGATCATTTCCGCTATGATTATAAAACCTTTGGCAATAGGGTAAAACAACTGGCCGCCATGCTGGAAAAACAGGGGGTTAAACCCGGAGACACCGTTGCGGTCATGGACTGGGATTCCCACAGGTATCTGGAATGCTTTTTTGCCATCCCCATGATGGGGGCGGTGCTTCACACCATCAATATCCGCTTGACCCCGGACCAGCTCATTTACACCATCAACCATGCCGAGGACGATGTGATTCTGGTCAACCAGGAATTTGTTCCCCTGCTGGAATCGGTGAAGAGCCGGTTTGAAACGGTCCGAAAGGTGATTCTGCTGTCGGATACCGGTGAAATCCCAACCTCGGGCCTTTCTTTTTGCGGTGAATATGAAGCCCTGATCTCCGACACCCAGGCGGAATACGATTTTCCTGATTTTGATGAAAATACCATGGCCACCACCTTTTACACCACCGGCACCACCGGCCTGCCCAAGGGGGTGTTTTTCAGCCACCGCCAGATCGTGCTCCACACCTATGGAGCCATGGCTGGCCTTTGCGCCTACGCCTCCCAGGCCAATATCTCCTCGGCGGATGTCTATATGCCCATCACCCCCATGTTCCATGTTCATGCCTGGGGCATGCCCTATCTCATGACACTTCTCGGGGCCAAGCAGGTCTACCCGGGCCGGTATGAACCGGAAATGCTGCTCAAGCTCATTGTCAGGGAAAAAGTAACCTATTCCCATTGTGTGCCCACCATCATGAACATGCTGGTGAACAGTCCTTCCATCAAAAATCTGGACCTTAAGGGCTGGAAGGTGATCATCGGCGGCTCCGCCCTCTCCAAAGGTCTTTGCAAGGAAGCTCTTGGGTACGGCATCAACCTTTACACCGGATATGGCATGTCTGAAACCTGCCCGCTGCTCACCCTGGCCAATATCAAGCCCCACATGCTGGAATGGGGAGCGGATGACCAGGTGGAAATCCGCTGTAAAACAGGCCTTCCCGTGCCCAATGTCCAGTTGGAAATTGTGGATATGCAGGGCAATCCCCTTGCCCATGATGGCCAGACCCCAGGAGAAGTGGTGGCCCGGGCGCCCTGGCTCACCCAGGGGTATGTCAAATCGGCCCAACAAAGTGAAGAGCTCTGGGCCAAGGGCTGGCTCCACACCGGTGACATCGGTGTCATTGACAAGGAAGGTTATTTAAGAATCACGGACCGGCTCAAGGATGTGATCAAAACCGGCGGGGAATGG
Organism: Pseudomonadota bacterium; assembly: GCA_018816605.1. The sequence continues at coordinate 791 of JAHIVS010000129.1, read as the reverse complement.
ATCTCTTCTTTGGAGATAGAAGATATCATCAGTCAGCATCCGGCCGTGAACGAGGTGGCCGTGGTGGGCATCCTTGACGAAAAATGGGGGGAGCGCCCCCTGGCCATGGTGGTACTTAAGGAAGGGTTTCAGGACAAGGTATCTGAAACCGATATCCAGGATTTTTGTATGTCTTTTGTGGAAAAGGGCCAAATCCCGAAATACGGGGTTCCGTCAAAAATTATTCTAAACGCCGATATCCCCAAAACCTCTGTGGGGAAAATCAGCAAAAAAGATATAAGGGCGGAGTACAATTAGCGGGTGGCCGAACCCATAAAACTTAAATCAGTGAAAAAAAAACACCTGGCAGCGATCATTTCATCTCCAACTGCCAGGTGTTTTTTTTGGACCCAAGAATCGAAATTTTTATTGGCTAATCGAATTGTTTAAAGTTTCCGATCGACCCCTTTTTATATAATTGCAAAAGCTTGACCTGTTTATGATTCAGGCCATCTGCCTTCTGATTGTCTTGCGACCATCCAACCGGGATATTCAGAGGTCAACTCACTGACCTTATCCAGTTTTTCCATTTCCTTATCCGACAGTGTCACAAGGGTTGATGCGATATTGTCTATTAACTGCTCATTGTTTTTAGCACCAATGATGATACTGGTTACAGATTTTTTTTGCAGCATCCACGCCAGTGCAATTCTGGCAACAGAGGTGTCGTGTTCTTTAGCAATTTCTGCCAGAACATCGATGATGTCGTATGCCCTTTCCTTGTTCACGGGTGGGAAGTCGAATTCGTCCCT
>JAHIVS010000737.1 GCA_018816605.1 Pseudomonadota bacterium | reverse complement strand
TTCGTCTAATGGAGCAGGGCCGGCAACCCATTTTCGTAATTCTTCGCGGCCTGAGTCGGTGATGTGATACACCTTGCGGTCAGGTCGGTCATCCTGGGGCACCTTTTCCATTTGCACTAGCGAACGTTCGGTCAGGTTGGCCAGGGTGCGATAAATTTGACTCTGGTCTGCAGGCCAAAAATGCCTCACCGAACTGTCAAAAATCTTTTTGAGATCGTACCCGGTGTAGGGGTGGTAATTCAGAAATCCAAGGATGGCAAACTCGAGTGACATTATATTACTCCTCAAATATAGGATAAAACATATATAATATGTAACATATAATAGCAATGGGAAGCAATAATGTCAATAGGCAATAACGGCAGATTTAAAACAGAAAGGGCAATAAAGTCCTCATTGTTGGCAAGTTGATAAATATATTGTTTCTCGGCATCCATGCGTTGCCAGCGTCAGTGAAACAGCAACCTGCCAGATGTAAACACCTGTGCGTCAATCGTGGTACTTATGCACGATTTTTATCAGTAAGGTAAAAGGCAGCGGCTTGGTCATAGACAGTATCGGTTAATTAAGGTCTTGATTAAAGACAACCCTTTCTATTTACTTTCTTTATGTGGTACAATCTTACCAGTAAGAATATTTGAGGAGATGACCAATGACCATTTTAGCAACCACTCGAATGTCTTCCAAGGGACAGATCGTAATTCCTGAAAGTATCAGAAAACAATTGAATCTCATTGAAGGAACTCAATTTGTTGTTGTTGGAGAAAATGGTGTCGTGATGCTTAAGACCATTGAAGCACCGGTTATCAGTGATTTTGACGACCTGATCCAGCAAGCCCGTGCTCAAGCAAAAGCTGCCGGGTTGAAAATGTCAGACATTTCCGATGCAATTAAAAAGGCTCGTGGTCATTAGTGAAAGTTAGCATTGACACCATTGAATTTGAGTAGGGGAATATGCCTCAAACCATTCCAACTCATTTATTTGATTAGCATAGCCTTAATGCACGAGAAAATGTCTCATTAGGAGTTTGAGTGATGATGAAAGATGATGCTTTTTCCATAACGGATAAATCAGAATCAGGAACAGAATGGGAAACATTCTCATTTGAACAGTGGGCTTTAAGATTACCTTTAGAAAGCCAACCCTATAGGATAAAACCCCTTAATTATTTACATTCCTTAAACAGAGAAATAATTAAAAATCTGGGGGTCAAAAGAGGAAGGTTAATATTTATTACAGCTATTCTTTGGGATTTCTTCTTCAAGAAACCGCAATGGATGCCTGATAAGTTCAACCTTACCAGCAAAAAACAAGAGAATTTTTACAAAAAGAAATTCAATGAAAACATACCGGTTATAGTCTTTTTTCAATCACTTGCTAGGATCATGAGAAACGAGGAATCAGACAAAATCATCGCCAACACATTGGTTCCCGTGATACTAGATATGATGAAATCCAAGTTCCATCCTGTAGAAAACATCAACTCAGTCGAAATCTGGCTTAGGCAGGCACGTAATTATTTAGGAACAGAAATCGATAAGGAAAAAGGCTTTAATGGTACCGTGTTTCTGGCTGAAGACAAAAGTGAACTGAGACTACACGTTACAAGATGCGTCAACGTAGAAATATTACAGCGATATGGATTAATATTTACCGCCGCTGCCATCTGCATGTGCGACCATATCACTTACCATACTGTTTTTCCGAATCTTATTTTTAAAAGAACCCATACTTTGGCGATTGGTGATAACTTTTGTGATCATGAGTTACGACTTAAAAGAAGCCTTGACACTAATATCGATGCAGATTGTTATTCTGATTGTTCAAAAGTAAAAGGAATGAGAGAATTTGTAAGAGGGTGGGAGGAAACCGCCAAAGTTATTTTTTTTGGAAGCCGGGAAGAATGGGAAAAGTATGCCAACCGTTGTTACAATGAAGCAAATGGCCTGTTATAAGTGATTTATGTTGCATCTTCTTTCCTGAAATGTTTAATTATTTCTTTTCAGGGTATACAATTCCTCTGAAAAGTTTGTTTTTCTAGTAAGCTTTTATATGTCGCTTATGTATCAACGTGTTTAATATACCGTTAAATTTTAATTGCAGCATGCTATGGTGAGGAATTTCTTTTGAGATAGCTCCACTACCTTCTAATGTCAAAAAAATGAAGCTTCTCTCCAGTAATCCAAAAAGTGTGTGAGCTTTAGAAGACAACATCGACAGTTCTTCTTTGGGTTCATTGATTAGTTTTGCCAAAAGTTGATGACCACCCGATGATATTAATATCTACAGAGGTGCCCTTTTTCTTAGGCACCTCTCACCTATTCAAGCGGTTTCTTACGAAACTAGATTGGAATAATATTACTGAATATATTCGATAAATTCTGCTTCTGTGAGATCTCCGTTAGTGATGGTGTTGTATAAATACACATATCTTGAAGGTTCCATTTCCTCATCCTCCCAGGCCAAGAAATCAGCGATAGCATAAAATTTTTTTCCTGTTCCTTCCTCATAGACCGCCATTATTTCAAGAAGATCATCAAGCACCTCTTCAGCGTTAGCAGGATCAATTTTTAGGAACTCAAGCGCCTTGTTTGGATCCTCATAATAAGGTACAAGCCCAAGCCCGCGGCATAGATCGATGAATCTAGCAGCCCTATGTTCATTACCAGCATCGTCAGTTACGCCTTCATATTCCAGTTGCGGCCAATTTGATAAAAGTTCTGCTAAATGATCAATATTAAGCTGTCCGTTTTCTAACGCAGGAGGCGCATAAAGCATCACATTGTTATATTGGGCATAGTAGGGCAGCGCTTCAAAATTTTCTACCACCAAATAGTCACCAGTTGGAGCAATGCCCGCACCATCAAAAGATACCCATTCACCATTTATCTTTACTTCAGGTCTTTGATGAACATATGACTCTCGCGCAACACGGTCAATTTGATCATAGGTTAGGTTTACACCATGTTTCGTTAGCTTCTCATTTAGTGCATCATATTCTTCAAGTGCAAGACCGCGGGTTGTCTCGGGATCGACAAATTGGTTTACTTCAGAAAACTTGTATTTGGTGAATGCACTGTTTCTTGTTTCTAAGCCGTAGCTATTAGCTATCGCACTAAAAATTAATGTATAGTCAGAGCAAATGGCATAAATTTTGCCGTCCTTATTGACATGTTCAACAATTAATTCACTCGCTGGATATATGCCCGGCAAAAACAAATTCCATCGTCCTTGATAAGACACATCCATTTGCAGGCCAGGGTCACCAACATAAACCATATTTTCTTGTTGCCATTTGAAAATCTGTAGCGCGATTTCTTCGTCCGATCCAGTAAAACCATCTGCGCCAATCTCCTCTAGCAGCTCATCACTCAATACCTCCGTAAATGGATCCCATATTTCAAACTGCTCTTCATAGACTACGTCATAAGGAAATTCTTCATTTTCATTGGTAATTGCCGGTTGATCAGATACGTTTGTTTCTGGATTTTCACTTGTCGAATCTTCTACCACCGGAGAGGTTGAATTCAAATCAGAATTATCACCTAATGCGATTGGTTCGCTTTTTGCTTCACTGGTACAAGATGACGAAAAAAATAACACAAGAATAGCTAGCATTGATATTGTTTTCTTGATCA
>JAHIVS010000128.1 GCA_018816605.1 Pseudomonadota bacterium | reverse complement strand
CTTGCGGCCACATCCCTTTCAAGCTGCTGGGCATACTTTTTCAAATAGGTTTCATGTTTTTTTTGAAAATGATGGCTGAACCGGTGAATGGTATAGGCAAGACACCTGTTGACCGCTTCAATATTTTGACACAGCAACTGCTGGGGCGACTCCTTCACAAGGATGGGAATAAGGATCTGCCGGTAAAGTTCAAATGCCTTTTGGACATCCTCTAAAGGGAACCCTTCTTCCAGCCGGATCTTGGTAATTTCATTGATAAATCGATTGATCGGGGTGTAATCATTCCGGGCAATCATGGCCCCGAAAGAATCACAGGCATTGCCGGTGGTCCGTATCAATTCTTCCAAAGATCTTCGGGTATAAAGCCTTGACACATCATGCTTGAGCCTTTGGGCCCACTCAAGCACAAGTTTCTCCCGATGCCGCTTCTGGAAATCTTCCCATTTAAAATTTGTGTCTGCCATTGTCAAAGGTTCATACCGCCGGCAGAGCCGGTACCGGCACCAACCGCTTTGTCCATGGACACCCCCTTTGTGAACTTTTGTGTAAAAACGGTTAACGATAACAGGTGCTTTTGCTGAAGTCAATCCGTCCAGACCCTGACAATTTCCCTGAAGTTTCTCTTGTATCCGATAAAAACTCAGCTCCGCCCAATGCCCTGAAAAATGGTTCCAGAGGATAGGATGATTTTGGCAAAAGCTTCCGGTTGATATCCTTTGACGCTTTTTGCTGAATCAAGTAGACTGGTTGCATCAGCAGCAAAAAATTGCCGCCGATCATCCGCAAATAAAAGTTCAGGAGGAAGCCATGCCGCCCCATGAATATACCATCCGGACCATGACCCGGAGGGAACTGGACCTTGTTGTTGAATGGGCAGACGCCGAAGGCTGGAATCCCGGACGCTTTGATGCGGACTGCTATTTTAAAGCAGACCCGACAGGCTTTCTTGTGGGGCTGCTGAAGGGAGAACCCATTGCCAGTCTCTCGGTTGTAAAATATGGCAAGACCTTTGCTTTCCTCGGATTTTATAGGGTTGTCCCCGCTTTTCGGGGTAAGGGATATGGCCTTAAAATATGGCACCATGGCATGAAAACGGTCAAAGACCGTAATGTCGGACTTGACGGGGTGGTTGGCCAACAGGCCAATTATAAAACGTCCGGATTCAAACTGGCCTATCAAAATATCCGTTACCAGGGAACAGGGGGAGGCCGCCTGCCCGATACCCATAAAATTGTGCCCCTGGCCCGGGTCCCTTTGGAACAATTTCATGCCTACGATCGGCCGTTTTTCCCGGAAAATCGCACCCGGTTTATGGCTTCCTGGATCTGCCAGCCCGAGTCCTATGCCCTGGGGCTTATTCAAAGGGGAACCCTTTCAGGATACGGAATGATCCGGCAATGCACAAAGGGATATAAAATCGGTCCCTTGTTTGCCGAAAATTATGAACAGGCCGATGTCCTGTTCCGGGCCCTGAAGTCCGGGGTGTCCAATGCAGATCCTGTCTTTCTGGATACACCCCAGATTAATCCCGGGGCAATTGCATTGGCCGAACACCATGGCATGACCCCTGTTTTCGAGACCGCGCGAATGTACACAGGTTGCGTTCCGAACACATCCATGGACCGGGTGTTCGGGGTGACCTCCTTTGAACTGGGCTAAGGAAAAACAGATGACACCGGCACACAAAATTTATATTGCCGCCAGGGGAAAAGGATGGCTCTGTGTTGAAAAGCCAGCCGGCATCAGTGTTCACAATGAGCCGGGCCATGATATCCTGTCCCTGCTGGCGGCACAGCTCCCTTCCCATAAAAAAAGCGGGCAGGACCTGCTCCAACCCGTCCACCGCCTGGACAAGGAGACCAGCGGCCTGCTCCTGCTGGCCACGGCCCCGGATGCCCTGACCCGCCTATCCGCGCTCTTTGCCCGGGGCGAGGTTACCAAAAGATACCTGGCCCTTGTCCATGGAACGTTTGATCTCCAGAAAGAAGAGCCGCCTGTCTGGAACACACCTTTGTCAAAGGAGGCCGGCGGCAGAAATGATCCTGCCGGCAAAGGCAAAAAAGTGGATGCCGTGACCCGATACACAATCCTTTCCCAAAGTTGTCACTATGCCCTTCTGGAAATTGAATTGCTGACCGGGCGGAAACACCAGATACGGCGCCATGCAAAGATGGCCGGTCACCCGGTCACAGGAGACAGCCGATACGGATCCCCTCGGTCCATCCGGTTTTTAAGGGAAAAATGTCATTACCATCGGCTGGGCCTCCATGCCTTCCACCTGGAATTTCAGGACCTGTCCTCACGGATCAGTATCACCTCAAAACAGATCCCTTTGGAAATGGCGTCCCTTTTAAAACAGGATTTGTAATCCCTTTGATCTTTGGTCCTAGGCATCCGCCAGAATTTTGATATTGACCCGCCGGGTTCTCGGGCCGTCAAATTCACAGAAAAAAATCCCCTGCCAGGTGCCCAGGACCAGAGAACCGTTTTCAAGGGGCACCAATTCCGAGGGACCAAAGAGACTGACCTTGATATGGGCGGCGGAATTGCCTTCCATGTGCTTGAAATGATCCTCCCAGGGAATCACCCGGTTGATGGTATTTAAAATATCGGTTTCAACGGAAGGGTCGGCATTCTCATTAATGGTAATCGCCCCTGTGGTGTGCAGGGAAAAGACATGGACCAGGCCGTTTCGGATACCGGATTCCTCAACCACCCGGCGCACCTGGGAGGTGATATCCACCATCTGGGTCCGGGCATGGGTTTTGACAGAAATCTGCATAACCGTCTCCCTTTATAAAAATGAAAGATCCACCATGAAGCAGACATTTTTGTTTCTTCATGCCGCTTCATGGTGGCTTTAATGGCCGAAATCAATGCACTGGCCGCTTATTTTTTAACCAGATCCAATGCGTTTTTCACAATATTTTCCGGGGAGAACCCATACTCTTTGAGCACGGTTCCGCCGGGTGCAGAGGCCCCGAACCGATCAATCCCGATGATCCTGCCGTTCATTCCCACATATTTGTGCCATCCCATGGTGATCCCGGCTTCAACTGCCAGTCTCCGGGTCACACCAGACGGCAGAATTCTCTCCTTGTAAGGGGCCGGGGATTTTTCAAACGACTCCCAGCACGGCATGGAAACAACAGATGCCAGAATCTTGTGGTCGTCTTCAAGAATCCGGGCCGCCGCAAGACAGATATGCACCTCAGACCCGGATGCCAACAGCAGAAGATCGGCTCTGTCCCCTGCATCTTTGATGGTGTAAGCACCATAGTTGAACTCGCCGTCCCTCTGGGACACATCCAGGGTGGGCAGTTTCTGGCGGCTTAGGATCAGGGCTGTCGGAGAATCCATTGTGGTCAGGGCCTGTTTCCAGGCAAGGGCGGTTTCATTGGCGTCCGCCGGCCGGATCACGTTAAGGCCGGGAATGGCGCGCAGGGATGCCAGGTGTTCAACCGGCTGATGGGTGGGGCCGTCTTCTCCCACGGCCACCGAATCATGGGTAAACACATAGATAATCGGCAGTTTCATCAGGCTTGCCACCCGAATGGCCCCCCGCATATAGTCGGCAAAGACCAGAAAGGTCCCGCCAAAGGGCCGGACCCCGGAATGCAGGTACATGCCGGACATGATGGCTCCCATGGCATGCTCCCGCACACCAAACCGGATATTTCTGCCCTTCCATGCATCCTTCTGGAACACGGTGGCGTTGGTCAAATAGGTTTTATTGGAGGGGGCAAGATCTGCGGACCCGCCCATGAGCACGGGCAGGTTATCGGCAATGGCATTGAGCACTTTTCCCGATGCGGCCCGGGTGGCCACGGGCCCGTCCTCAACTTTAAAAACCGGTATATCTGCGTCCCATCCCTGGGTCAAAAACCCTGAGACGGCATCCACAAACTGGGCGGCCTGGTCGGGATACTCGCCTTTGTAGACGTCGAAAATTTCCTGCCAGGTGTCTTCAAACCCTTGTCCATAGGTCACCGCTTTTCTGGTATTTTCCAGCACGGCTTCGGGCACATAAAAGGTCTTGTCCGAAGGAACGCCGTAGAATTCCTTGACCAAACGGATTTCCTCGTCTCCCAGGGGCGAGCCATGGGCATCTGCCGTATCCTGCTTGTTGGGACTGCCGTAGGCGATATGGGTGGAAACCTTAACCAGGGTAGGCCGTGACACGGCATCCTTTCCCGCCTGGATGGCCTTGGCAATTTGTTCCAGATCATTGCCGTCCGAAACTTCAACCACATGCCAGTTCATGGCCTCAAACTTGGCCCGAACGTTTTCCGTAAACGCAATGGAAGTGGCGCCTTCAATGGTGATGGCGTTGTCATCATAAATTAAGATCAGCCGTCCAAGACCCAGGTGTCCGGCAAGGGAAACCGCTTCCATGGCCACCCCTTCCATGAGATCCCCGTCTCCGCACATGGCATAGGTGTGATGGTTTATCAATTCCCCGTCTTCCATGTTAAATCTTGCCGCCAGATGGCGTTCGGCAATGGCCATGCCCACGGCATTGGCAATTCCCTGACCCAGAGGGCCTGTGGTGGTTTCAACCCCGGGGGTGTCTCCGTACTCGGGGTGACCAGGGGTTCTGGATCCCCATTGTCTGAAGTTTTTCAGATCCTCAATCTCCAGGCCGTATCCGAACAGATACAAAAGGCTGTAGAGCAGGGAAGATGCATGGCCCCCGGACAGGACAAACCGATCCCTATCAATCCAGGCAGGATTTTTGGGATTGTGTTTCAAGAATAGTTTGAACAGCACGTAGGCTGTCGGTGCCAGCCCCATGGGCGCACCAGGATGGCCTGAATTGGCTTTCTGGACAGCGTCCATGCAAAGGGTTCGAATGGTGTTGACGGTTAATTGGTCAAGGGTTTCTCTGGCATCTGCCATTTTTTTTCTTCTCCTGTAATTTAATTTATTGTTACAAGGCTCTCATGGATTCGGGTTTTAATTTTATCTTTCCTTTGAGTGCCTGTGATATCAATTCAAGGGTTTTTTCTTTGTCCCTGGGCAATCTGGCCCGGATGGGCAGATAATTGGATGCGTGATTTGCATGGAAAAGCCCGTCTGTCAGATGGGTGGCAGCAATCATCCCTCCCAGCTCGGCCAGCATTTCTTCCGGGTCGATGAGCACAAACCGGCCCTGCTCGTATTGGTCGTAAAGTTCGGTTCCCGGAACCAGCATAAGGCTTAAGGCCCCTACAAAGTCAGGATCGATGGCCGACAACACCCGACCTGTTTCCTGGGCATGGACCATGGATCTTTCACGTCCTCCCAACCCCACCAGGACCGTGACCGACAATTTGATCCCCGAGGCCTTAACCCGTCTGCCCATTTGGATCATTTTTTCTGCAGTGGCCCCTTTGCAAACCGCTTTGAGCACCACATCGTCTCCAGACTCAAGACCCATATAGGCAATGTCCACGCCCAGGGATTTGAGTTCCTTCAGCTGTTCATCGGTTTTCATGCCAATGCCCTTTGTATTGGCATAGAGCCCAATTCGTTCCACCCAGGGCAGGCGGTCACGAATCCGCTCCAGGATGGGAACCAGCCGTTTCTGGGGGACAATCATGGCGTCCCCGTCACAGATAAACAACCGGTTCTGGCGGCGGCAGTTGTCCCTGGCAAATTCAATATCCTTAAAAATAATATCATCTTTTTTGATGGTGAATCGCTTGGCCCGGAAGGTGGGGCAAAAGGTGCATTTGTTATGGGAACAGCCCAGGGTGACCTGCAGTAAAATACTATTTGCCTCGCTGGGCGGGCGGATGATCATTCCTTCGTAGTGCATATACGGCAACCCCTTAAAAAGTCAAAATTTCTTTTTAACAGGTATTATTAAAAAATTCAATATCTTGATTCGTTTTTGAAATCTCAAAAGACATGGTTGTCGCCGGGGAGCCAAGCGAATCAGGTGAAACGACAGACTTGGCTATCCTAGAGATTGCCCTCAAGAATCAGGATGACGCTTTGAACGCACGGCACACATACTTTGTTAAGCAAATCATTGTCCATGAAGTATTTCTGACCTTCTTTGGTCGTCAACTCACACCCATTCAGCAAATTACGGCAAATAACCGTGCCATGCTTTTCAGAAAAACGGTCCATGAGCTCCCGCGTTTTAGCATAGGTCCGCTCCTGGGCAGACCTATCGTCTTTGCTGCCCCTGCCATGCCGCATTCCCAAGACAAGGATGCCTCCTGTTACTGCACCGCAGACTTCTCCTTTTCGTGCCATGCCGGCACCTAAACCACACGCGATCTTCAGGGCCATTTCCTCTGACAAGCCGCTTTCTTCCCGGAAAGCGTAAACCACTGATTGTGCTCAGTTGTATCCACTCAAAAACTTTTGGGTTGCGTTATCTGCTTTGATTGACACCATGCTTCTCCTTTTTATTCACCCAATGTTGAACTCACTGGCTTGTCCATGTGCAGTGGCTTGTTCAACGGCCCGGGGAGTGGGGTGGTAACTTCACCTTGGCTGCTGCTGAAGTTTTGATTTGCCCCAGTCCTCCTAACACACCAAATAAGCCGATTATCCGTTTTCGTTTTCATTTGGATTGTTGAACGGAGCCGCTGCCGCGGCAGAAAAAAATTCAAAATAAGTGTATAACTCCTATAAGTGTTCAATATCGGACACTTATAAACCAAAGGAGTTTACCATGAACAAAACCCAAACAAAACGATTTAATGAACTCTATCAACGTCACTTAAGATTACTCAAACTTCAGGGTCTAAGCCACAGTACCATTGATAATTACGCCAGGGCCATCCGCAGGATTACCAAGTATTTTGACTGCTGCCCGGATAAATTGACCCCGGATCAACTGGAAGATTATTTTAGTCAGTTTCTTGAAACCCATTCCTGGAGTACGGTCAAAGTAGAAAGAAACGGCCTGCAATTTTTTTGGCGACATGTGCTCAAGGTTGACTGGCAGTGGATTAATATCATCAAGCCGCCAAAGGTCAAGACCATTCCGGATATTCTCTCATCTGCTGAGATAGAAACGCTCATTGGTACCACTCGACAATTACGTTACCGTGTATTCTTTTTGGCCACTTATTCCATGGGGTTGCGTTTATCAGAAGCGCTGTCACTCCAGGTCCGGGATATCGATGCCAAACTTAAACGGGTTCATATCCGGCATGGGAAAGGCCTTAAGGACCGGTTTGTACCATTGCCGGATTTGACGCTACAGGCATTGCGAACTCTTTGGAGCAGACACCGTCATCCACAATTACTATTCCCGAACGCCAAGGGTTCTATGAAAACCATTCAAAAGGCAAAAACTCATATGAATAAGGGCGGTACGCAACACGCCATGAAAGTGGCGGTTGCCGAATGTGGTATTAAAAAAAAGTCAGTATTCATTCGCTGCGCCACAGCTTTGCCACACATTTACTTGAGCGCGGCTTAAGTCTTCGGCATATTCAATCCCTTTTGGGCCATTCCAGGCCGGAAACAACCGCCCGTTACACCCACTTGACCGGTATCACTGAAAAAGAAAGCAGAATCACCATCAATGATCTGGTGAACACCCTTCATTTTGATTTAAGGAAGGTGTGATCATGGACATGGCTAAAATTATCAATCAATACTATACCGCCTTTAAAACCAAATATGCTGCGACCCTGCTGCCCAGCCACTTGAAGGCATTAAATGCCATTTGCCGCTGCCGCACACCTGATTCGGGTGAACTTTTTGTTCAATGCCCGGATTGCAGCCATGGGGAATGGAAACCTTTATCCTGTGGTCACCGGAGTTGCCCGAAATGCCAGAACCATGAGGCATCCCAATGGATTGACCGGCAGCAGGGAAAATTATTGCCGGTTCTCTATTTCATGACAACCTTTACATTACCGTACCAATTAAGATCCCTGGCCTGGCACTATCAAAAACAGGTCTATTCGATCTTTTTCTTTTGTGTTGCAAGCACCTTGAAGGACTTTGGGTTAAATTCTAAAAATCTGGGAGCCCAAATCGGCATGACCATGGTTTTGCATACCCATAACAGGAAACTGGATTATCATCCCCACATCCACGTTGTGATTCCCGGCGGTGGTGTTGATACCTCCAGACGTCAATGGAAAAAGAATAAAGGCAAGTACCTGTTTAACAAAAAAAATCTGGCCAAGGTTTTTCGTGCCCGTTTTCTGGCTGTATTAAATGAAAACAAACTGCCTATTCCCGGAAAAGTTCCTGGAGAATGGGTGGTTGACTGTTCCCGTGTGGGAAAAGGTATCACCGCCCTGAAATACCTGTCCCGGTATTTATACCGTGGAGTCATCAGTGAAAAAAATATTGTTTCCAACCATGACGGCAAAGTCACTTTCCGTTATATCGAAAGTGACACCGATAAAACAAGACACCGTACTCTCGACGGGGAAGATTTTTTATTCCTGGTCATGCAGCATGTCCTTCCTAAAGGTTTCAGAAGAGTACGGGATTATGGGTTTCTTCATGGCAATGCCAAAAAGCTGCTGACTTTGGTTCAATTCATTTTGCATGTTATTATTCCCGGGATTCAACAAAGACCCAGGCCTGTTTTTAAGTGTCCCTGCTGCCGGTCAGTGATGATTGTTTTAGGTTTCCGGCAGTTCGCATTGGAATCCGGATGATGGTCTTTGATGGCAGAAACCAGGCGTTCATATAAAACCAGGAGGCGCAATCACTAGATGATATAGAACAATTTTCCTGTGGCCAGTTTTTCTGGTTATGGCACTGGTACGCCTTGAAAATGCATGCGTTTTTTGAGGTGCATCGTCCCCTCCCTATCTCCTGAAATATATTTTCTTATATATAGTGATTCCGGGCTCGTTCAACAACCGGATAAGATCGTGGTTCGTTCCTCACACGATCTATCCTTATTCGTTG
>JAHIVS010000127.1 GCA_018816605.1 Pseudomonadota bacterium | reverse complement strand
TTCTTTATCCCGTTCAGCCAGAAGGGTATCCACTTCTGGCCTGGAAATTCCAAAATGGGTCACAAGGGTTTCCACCAGGTGCTCTTTTTCTGCTTGACTGCACTCCCCGTCTGCGTAGGCGGCTTCCAGCAGCAGCACGGTCAAGGCCAAATGGGCGGTCAGTGCATCCTGGTCGGTGGTCCGGGCTTTGCCATTGTCGCTGCCGATGATTTTTTTTATCAGATCAAACATCTGTGATATCCTTATTTTTATCCTGACCATGGTCAGGGGAGATTAATAGTTTTTTCCCATTATTTTTTATAGCACTATAGGGAGATAGAACCGACGGGTCAAGGATTCTCTCGGCTTTTGTTCATGCCTGATACCAGGATCTCTTGACCTGGCCCCCAAAAAAATGAGAGTATACCATGAGGTGAAAACGGTTTTCCAGGAGATTGACACAGTGACGGCACTCGTTGACAGCAAGAACGCAGACAGAAAAAAAATATATGTGGATGTGGATGATGTGGTTTCCAAAACCACGGACACCTATGCGGATATTGTGGCCCGGGAATTCGGGAAGCAGGTTCGGTTTGACCAGATTGTGACCTTTGATCTGAGGGCCTCCTTTGGCCTCACCGACAATGAGTTTCATTATTTTTTCGACCTGATCCACCAGCCGGATCATCTGCTTGGGTTTGAGCCGGTGGAGGGGGCTGTGGCCGCTCTTTTAAACTGGGCGGATGCCGGTCATTGCATTGAGATTGTTACCGGCCGTCCCACCTCCGCCCTGGAGGTCTCTCTGGCCTGGCTTGAAAAACACGGGGTTCCCTTTGATTCCTTTATCATGGTGGACAAATACAACCGGCCGGGCAATGATCCTGCCATTGCCATCTCAAAGGAAGACTTTAGTCTGCGAACCTATGACCTGGCTGTGGAAGATTCCCGGGAGATGGCCATTTTTCTGGCCCATACCATGGGGGTACCCGTGGCATTGTATGACCGGCCCTGGAACGCACAACCAATCAATCACGAACGAGTGGTGCGGTGTGCCTCCTGGCAGGAGATCGGGGAGCAGGTCCCGGGTGTCGGGCAAATTCCAACCGATTGAGTTGGCTTTCAGGGGACCAGGCGGACCAAGGCCCAGGCCCCAAAGGCCAGAAGTACCACCCCAGCCGCCCGGTTGATCATTCCCTGGAATCCTGTCGCAAGTTTTTGTTTTAACTGCCCCACCCCCAAGGTCAGCATCATCCACCACATGCAGGAACCTATGAATACCCCCAGAACCAGGGAAATGGCACCCCCGACACTCTGGTCCGTGGATGCACCCAGGCCCAGACCTGCGAAAATGGCCATGAACGAGAGGATGGTCACAGGATTGGTCAGGGTCAGGAAAAGGGCTGATAAATAGGCCAGACCATATCCCCTGAAAACGGGTGCACGCTGATTTTCCCCCTGGGCCGGGGGAGTTTTTCTCAGAGTGGCAAGGCCCAGGCCGCATAAAAACAGGCCGCCCGCAAGCAAAAGCCAGGTTTGAAAGGAAAAGAGCCAGAATGAAACGGCGGTAATACCAAATCCTGCCACGCATCCGTATATCGCATCGGCAGTGGCCGCCCCAAATCCTGTGGCAAGTCCTGCCAAAGGACCGTGGGTCAGGCTTCTCTGGATGGTTAAAATGCCTATGGGTCCCACCGGGGCGGCAATGGAGAAGCCGATCACAATCCCCTTGATTAAAAATTCAAATTCCATGTATAGTTCCTATTGTTGCCACCTGGTGTGGGTGGATGGTTTTGGCCTGGTTTTACCTGCCCTTATTTTATCTGGTCCGATTTTATCTGATCCAGATTTTATCTGGTTCGGGGGGTAAACGTAAATGGGCAAGTCCTGTTTTTTAAGGGGCAAAAGTTTAAAAATAAAGGAAAATTTCCAATGGACCTTAGGATTGAAAAGCTGCTGGATGCGATCGGCAAGGCGATTGTCCGGGAACTTTTGAAAAATGCCCGGATTTCATTCAGTGAACTGGGCCGGGTGGTGGGGCTTTCCACGCCGGCGGTAACAGAACGGGTCCGGAAAATGGAAGCGGCCGGGCTGATTACGGGATACCATGCAGCCGTCAATGGGGAGTTGCTGGGACCCTCCATTTTGGCCTTTATTCATCTGGATATAGAACCGGCCTTGTACGACCGGGTGAAAAAGCAGGCATGTCAATTGTCCCAGGTGGTGGAGTGCCACCACATCAGCGGGGAGGGGGCTTTTATTCTCAAGGTTGTGGTGGAATCTGTGGGGGATCTGGAAACCCTGGTGGCAAAATTCAGCCCCTTTGGCCGCACCAAAACTACCATTGTGTTGTCTTCCTTGGCGGAAAAATCCCCCCTCCCGGAGATGTTTTCCTAACCCGAAGGCTGTGGGAGGACCATTTGGATCCTTAGCGGATCATTTTCCAGAACAGGGTAAAGTAAGGGTCAAATTTTTCCGTCAGTTTCCAGGTCATGCCTTCATAATACCAATTGTGGATGTACCGGTGGCAGACCATGTAATAAGCGTCCATAATTTGGGAAGAGGAAAGGGTGGAATCGATGTCGCCCCGGGTTCTGGCCCGGTGGATATGGGTTTTCAACAGGGCCAGATTGTCCTTGCGGCGAT